>JACRBM010000057.1 GCA_016219275.1 Chloroflexota bacterium | reverse complement strand
AGGACGTTCGGGCGTGGTGTCAGGAAAAACTCGGCAAGTCGGTGCAAGCCCAACGACGCCAGCGGATAAAATTGTTAAAGATTGCGGAACAAAAACGGGATCAACTTCCCGCAACTACTTGAGCATTCGTTCATCAGCCCACCCTAACCCTCCCCCGCTTTCGCAGGGAAGGGAACACGCGAAACTCCCTCCACGGTTTGCCCGACGCGAAGCGTGGCAAACGGGGGAGGGCTGGGGTGGGGGTCTCATACGAGGTAACAATGAACGACCACAACGACAACGTTCGCGATTTGCTCGTTCACGGCATCGCGGCGGCAAAAGCCAAATCAAACGACGAAGCGCGCTTTTACCTCGAATGGGTTTTGCGCACGAACGCCGACCACGAACAGATGCGCGACGCGTGGATGTGGCTGGGTCGTGTTAAAACCGATCTAAAAGAAAAACGTCACTGCTTCGAGCAAGGACTCGCGTACGATCCCAGCGATCCCGAACTGCGCCGCGAGTTGGCGATTCTCGATGGACGCCTGAACCCAGCCGACATCGTTGACCCCGATCGCATGCCCGCGCCCGCCGCGTCGTCCGGCGCGCCCACACGACGATTCGTCTGCGCGCAATGCGGCGGCAAAATGTCGTTCACGCCCGACGGCAACGCGCTCACCTGCGAGTACTGCGGCAAACGCCAATCGCTCGCCGACCTCGACAACACGCTCATCGCCGAGCAAGATTTTCTCATCGCGCTCGCCACCGCGAAAGGGCACACCCAGCCGACGATGCAACGCGCGTTCGCGTGCGCGAGTTGCGGCGCGTCGTTCGTCCTTGCGCCCGCGACGATCTCGCTGAAATGTCCGTACTGCGAAACCGCATACGCGGTCGAAAAAACCGAGACGCGCGAACTGATCGAACCCGCCGGCGTCGTGCCGTTCGCGATCACGCTCGACCGAGCATTGCGCGCCGAACTCAAATGGTTTCGCGAGGCGGGGTACGAACTGCGCGGCGATCCCGTCCCGCCGACCGGCGTTTACGTGCCGGCGTGGACGTTCGATCTTGGCGGCGAGATCGAATGGAATTGTCTGGTCGAAGAGCAACAGATGGACATGCCGGGCATGAATTCGCGCACCGTTTGGCGCAAGCGCAATGGCAGTCGCGTGATTTACGAAAATGATCTGCTCGTGTGCGCGACCCACACGTTGAACGCGACACTCCTCGATGCGCTAAACGAAATGCCGCTCGCCAAACTCGCGCCGTTCGATCCGCGCTTTCTTGCGGATTTTCCGGCGGAGACGTACCAAATCAATGTCGGCGATGCGTCGCTCGTCGCGCGCAGTCGCGTGCATACCAAAACGCGCCAAGAGATCGAAGCGAGCATTTTCGAAACGTACCAAGACCTGACCGCGAGCACCGCGCATCTGGTCATCGAATCGTACAAACTGATCCTCGTGCCGCTCTGGATCGCGCACTATAAACTCGAAGATGTCCAACGCGCAATCGTCATCAACGGTCACACCGGCGCGCTTCGCGCCGAGAAACCGCAAAGCGGCATTGGCAGATGGTTCGCCGATTTGCTCTCGTAAGGCAAATTTCCAATTTGCCTAATCGCAAATTAGAAATTTGCGCCACATGAAATTCACAATGTCTGACTCTCTCGCGCTGTTCGTTTTCATTCCATTCTGCAAAATCAAATGCACGTACTGCGATTTCAACGCGTACGCGAATCTCGCGCGCGTGATGGAACCGTACGCGGACGCGGTGGCGCGCGAAATTGTAAGGGCGAAGCATTCGCGCGATCAATTGGGTCAGGTCCAGCACTTTACTCTTGGCGAGGATATTCTTGAGCAGCATGATTCTGCGAATGCTTCGCCCTTACACGCGAAAACCATTTATTTCGGCGGCGGCACGCCTTCGCTCGTGCCGGTCGCACACATCGAAAAAATCTTGCGCGCGTGCGAATCCGCGTTCGCGATTGCGCCCGACGCCGAGATCACGCTCGAAGCAAACCCTGGGACGCTCGACGCGGACAAACTGCGCGCTCTGCGCGCGCTCGGCGTGAATCGCCTCAGCATCGGCGTGCAAGCGTTCGACGATGCGGCGCTGCGCCGGTTGAATCGCGGGCACACCGTCGCCGATGCGTTCGCGATGTTCGACCACGCGCGACGCGCCGGCTTCGACAACCTCAATCTCGATTTCATCTACGGCTTGCCGCTCCAAACGCTCGACGATTGGCGTGCGACGCTCGACCGCGCGATTGCGCTCGCGCCGGAACATCTGTCGCTGTACGCGCTCAAGGTCGAAGAAGGCACGGGACTCGAACACCAAATCGCGCGCGGCAAGTACGCCAAGCCGGACGACGACCTCGCGGCGGAGATGTACGAACTGGCGGAGGATGTCCTGGACGCGGCAGGGTACGCGCAATACGAAATTTCGAATTGGAGTTTAGAGGTTGGAAATTGGAAATTGGATTCTCGAATTCCAACGTCCAACCTCCAACCTCCATCTTCTAACCTCCAACAGCCAACCCCCAACTTCCAATCGCGCCACAATCTCACCTACTGGCGCAACGAACCGTACCTGGGTTTTGGCGCGGGCGCGCATTCGTACGCGACCGGCAGACGGTACTGGAACGTGCTCTCGCCGGTCGAGTACATCGCACGTATCGCGCGCGGCGATAGCGCGATGGCGGAACACGAAATCATTGACCGCGCGATTGAAATGGCGGAGACGATGTTCCTGGGTCTGCGCCTCAACGAAGGTGTTGCGTTCGAAACGTTCGCGCAAAGATTTGGCGAGAACGCGCGCGACACGTATGGAAAGGAAATGAAGGAATTGAGGGAAGTGGGGTTGATCGAGATAGATGATGTGCGCGTGCGTTTGACGCGACGCGGACGCTTGCTATCGAATGAGGTGTTCTGGCGATTCTTGCCGTAAGTGTCTCACTCGGTCTAGCCAAGATTATTTGGACGCGGATGAACGCGGATGAACGCGGATATTTCTAATTCGCGTTTATCCGCGTCCAAATTTTAATTGAAATACAATTCGTATTGCCTCATGAAAAAACAAACCCGAAGGATTCGATCCTTCGGGTTTCTGTTTCAAACTTAACGTTTGGTGTATTGCTTTGCCTTGCGAGCACGCTTCAAACCAGGTTTCTTGCGTTCCTTCTCGCGCGCATCGCGCGTCAAGAGACCCGCTTTGCGTAACGCGCCTTTAAAGCCCTCGTCCGCTGCGAGCAACGCGCGCGCCACACCCAGCGACACGGCTTCGGCTTGACCCTGCTGTCCGCCGCCGGCGACGAGCACCGAAACGCCAAAGCGCGCTTCGTTTTCCGTTACACGCAACGGCGAGAGCACGAGATCCATCCAAGGTTGCAATGGAAAGTACTGTTTCAGCGGACGCTCGTTGATGACAAAATCGCCGCTTCCCGTGAACAGGCGCACCCGCGCCACCGCCGCTTTGCGTCTGCCAATGCCTTCATAATATTTACCCGTCGTCATGGTTAGACCTCCAACGTCCTGGGCTTTTGCGCGAGATGCGGATGACTCGTGCCCGAATAGACTTTAAGTTTTTTGAATATCACGCGACCCAGGCGACCTTTGGGTAACATGCCCCACACGGCTTCCTTGAGCACACGGTCGGGATGTTTTTCCAATTGCTCGCGCAAAACGGTTTTACGCATGCCGCCCGGGTAACCCGAGTGACGATAGTAGTATTTCTCCGCGAGTTTTTTGCCGGTCACGCGAACCTTACCCGCATTCAACACGACGACGAAATCACCACAATCAAGATGCGGCGTGTAAATTTTCTTGTGCTTGCCTTTGAGGATGCGCGCAATGCCCGAGGCAAGTCTGCCGAGAGTTTTCCCATCGGCGTTCACGACATACCATTCCCGAGTGATGTCTGCGGGTTTGGTGTTAAATGTTTTCATCCTTCGCTCCGATGAATCGAATTGCTGATTTATCCGTTAATTCGTACTTGACGACGACGAGACACAAGCCCTGCGGCGGCGCTGATTGTCCCGCGCGTTTTTCTTTGGCGAGCACTAGGCGAAATTGCGTGAGGGTCATTTCGCCTTTACCGACCAAGACCAACGTGCCGACGATTCGTCGCACCATCCGATAGAGAAACGCGTTCGCTTCTAGTTCGATGAAGACGCGTGTCACGTCGCGCCGAACACTTGCCTTGAGCATCGCGCGCACGGTATTGTCGCCGCGCGGCGGCGTGCCGAATGCGCCGAAATCGTGCGTGCCGATAAGCGACTGTGCCGCCGCGTCCATCGCGTCCACGTCGAGCGGCTCGGCGATGTGCCAGCCGTATCGCCGCGCGAGCGGTGCGCGCGTCGGCTGGTTCAGAATCGTGTAACGATACACGCGACTTTGCGCGCTGTAACGCGCCGAGAAATCGCGCGGCACCTCGCGTACGCCGTGTACTGCAATATCATTTGGTAAAACCGCGTTGAGCGCACGTTCTAGAACATTCAGCGGGCGATCCCAGTTGGTATCCCAGTGTGCGCCTTGCCCTAACGCGTGCACTCCTGAATCGGTGCGCCCGCCGCCGGTGACACGAACGGTCTCGCCGGTGATCTTGTGTAACGCGAGTTCCAGTTCGCCTTGCACCGTGCGCCCGCGCGCTTGAACCTGAAACCCCGCCAATTCCGTGCCGTCGTACTCGACAAACGCGAATAGTCTCCGCATTGTGCGTTAGTTGGCTGGCGCAATCGTCCGTTAGTTGAACTAACCAACCAACGCACTTTGCACCATCGCACTAATCAACTGCTACGATCCACCAACTCCATAATCACGACCGGCGCGGCATCGCCCAAGCGCGCGCCGACTTTGTAGAGCCGCGTATAGCCACCCGCTCTTTCCTTGTAGCGCGGTCCGAGTGTATCGAACAATTTCTTCGCCACGTCGCGATCGGTAATCGTCCGCATCGCCGTGCGGCGCGCGTTGATGTCGCCGCGCTTGGCGAGCGTGATCAATTTCTCGGCGTCGGCGCGAATCGCTTTCGCCTTGGCTTCGGTTGTTTCAATGCGCTCGTGGCGCAGGAATTCGGTGATCAAACTGCGGAACAAGGCGCGCCGCTGGCTGGTATTTCGACCCAGGTGGCGTCCTGCCATACGATGTCGCATTTCTATACCTCTTCATCCGCGTCGGACTCGGTGGAGTCGGCGTCGTCGCCATCTTCGCTCGGGGCGAGCACATCGGCGGCGGGTTGAATCGCGTCGAGATAACCCTTCACTTGCAACCGCTCCATCAATTCGTCCAACGATTTTTGTCCAAAGTTGCGGATATTCAAAATTTCTTCTTTGCCTTTTTTCAGGCGTTCCAAAACCTCACCGACCTTGGTGATGCCGGCGCGTTTCAAGCAGTTGTACGCGCGCACCGACAATTCGAGGTCTTCGATGGGTGTGTCGTACACGCGGCTTGGAATTTCCGATTCGGGCACGGCTTCGATTTCCGCTTCGCCGCCGAAACCGGAGACGAGACTGAACAATTTTAACAACGCGCGCCCGGCTTCCGTCAATGCTTCGCGCGGCGTGATCGAACCATCCGTCGCGACTTCCATTACCAGGTTGTCGTAATTCGTCATCTGACCGACGCGCGCCGGCTCGACGCGAAAGTTGGCGCGCTTGACCGGACTGAATGTCGCGTCAATCGGAATTTCGTCAATCGGCAATTTGCCGCGCTCTTCGGCGGGCGAGTACCCTTTGCCGCGTGCGACCACGATGTCCATATCAATCGCCGCGTCGTCCGAATCGAGCGTGAGCAAGTGCACATCCGGATTGATCAACTCGACTTGCGCCGGGAGGGCGAGGTCGCCGGCGGTCACGTTACCGCGCCCGCGCGCTTCGAGGTGCAAACGCACCGACTGTTCCGTGTCATGCAGTTTAAAGCGCAACTGTTTGAGATTCAAAATCAGTTGCGTCATATCCTCTTTCGCGTGCGGGATCGGCGTGAATTCGTGGTGCACGTCCTCGACCTTGACCGAGGTCACTGCCGCGCCGTTCAACGACGCCAACAACACGCGGCGTAGCGCGTTGCCCATGGTCACACCATATCCGCTTTCGAGAGGACCAATTACAAACTTGCCAAAGCTTTTTGACGTGGCTTCCGCTTCAATCTTAGGCAGGACTGCTTCCACCTAAATCCTCCTAGTTCAGATTAGTTGAATAGTGCGATAGTGCGACCCTGGCACTTGCGTTACCGCCAGGGCAAGTGTAGTGCGATAGTGGTTTGTCAACTAACGCACTAACAAACTATCCAACTATTGCACTAATCTTTACCGGCTGTAGTACTCGACAATCAGTTGTTCTTTGAGCGCCGTATCAATTTGTTGGCGCGAGGGCAGACTGAGCACCGAGCCGTTCCAATTGTTCGCGTCGAACGAGAGCCACTCGGGTACGCCGTGGCGTCCCAGGGTTTTGGTTAGGGCTTGGAAGTACGGACTCTTGCGGCTGACTTCGAGCACCGCGACGGCGTCGCCGGCTTTGAGCAACATCGAAGGAACGTTGGCTTTCTTGCCGTTCACTGCAATGTGTCCATGCAAAACCAATTGGCGCGCCTGACGTCGGCTCGCCGCCAAACCCAGGCGAAAGACGACGTTGTCGAGACGGCTTTCGAGCATTTGCAATAATGCCGCGCCGGTCACGCCGCTCGATTTCGCGGCTTCAGCAAAATAGCGGCGGAACTGGCGCTCGAGTATGCCGTAGATGCGCCGCGCCTTTTGTTTTTCGCGCAACTGGGTTGCGTAATCGCTTGCCTTGCGGCGTCCTCCGCCGGTCGGTCCGTGTTGACCGGGCGCGTAGGCGCGTTTTTCCACCGCACACTTGGCGGAAAAGCAACGCTCGCCCTTTAAGAATAATTTGACGCCTTCGCGGCGGCACAACGCGCAAACGGATCCAATGTACCGTGCCATTCAATCTCCTCGTATCCGAGTCGCAGAACTCTGCGACGCTCGATAAAACAAATCCAAAATCGCAATCGCGTCGCAAGTTGGAAACTTGCGCCACACGCCGATCAGACGCGGCGTTTTTTGGGCGGACGACAACCGTTATGCGGAATCGGCGTCACGTCGCGAATCGAGCGAACGCGCAAGCCGGCTTGTTGCAACGCGCGAATCGCGGATTCGCGACCGGGACCCGGTCCTTGCACTTCGACTTCGACTTCGCGCATGCCCATGTCCATCGCGGTGCGCGCGGTGTTTTGCGCGGCGATCTGCGCGGCATAGGGCGTACTCTTGCGCGAACCCTTGAACCCGCTCGCGCCGGCGCTCCCCCACGCGACCGTGTTCCCTTGCGGATCGCTGAACGTCACGATCGTGTTGTTAAACGACGCGTGAATATGCACGTGACCAAAGGGAATGGATTTCCGTTCCTTCTTGCCACCGCGGCGGGGCGCCATCGGGGCGCGGCGCGGCGCGGCTGAAGATTGAGCTGTCGTTTTCTGTTCGTCCGCCATAATCTCCTCTTCAACGAATAACCGAATCCGTTTATCGGTTTATCCGTTTCATTCCGTTTTACTTCTTCGCCTTCGAACGCTTGCGTCCGGCGACCGTCTTGCGCGAGCCGCGCTTGGTGCGCGCGTTCGTGCGCGAGCGTTGACCACGCGCCGGCAAATTACGGCGGTGGCGCAAACCGCGATACGTGCCAATTTCCTGCAACCGCTTGATGTTCATCGCGATCTCGCGACGCAGATCGCCTTCCACTTTGTAATCGCGATCCAGGACGTTACGAATGCGCGCGACTTCGGCTTCGCTCAAATCCTTGACGCGCATTGCCGGATCGAGTTGCGCTTTTTGCACGATTTCCGTCGCGCGCAACGGTCCGATCCCATAAATGTAGCGCAGAGCAATGTCCACCCGCTTTTGTCGCGGCAGGTCCACCCCAGCGATACGAGCCATGCTTCCTCCATCGAATCAAACGAATAAACAATCTGTTTCAAAAATCCGTTTATCCGTTTCTACCCGTTAACTAACCCTGTTTCTGTTTGTGTTTTGGATTTTCGCAAATCACGCGCACGATGCCGCGCCGTCGAACGACCTTGCATTTTTCGCAACGTGGTTTGACCGATGGTCGAACCTTCATTCCATCCTCCAGAATTCAGAGCCCAGAATTCAGAATGAAGAACACGCAAAAATTTCTGACTTCTGACTACTCCAACTATAATTTCGTGAGAATCTCCGGCTCTCCGTCCGTCACGGCGACCGTGTGTTCAAAGTGCGCCGAGAGTTTGCCGTCTTTAGTAATCACCGTCCACTTGTCGCGCAAAACGCGCGTCTCCCATTTACCTTCGTTGATCATCGGCTCGATCGCGAGCGTCATTCCCGGTTTCAGCGCGGGACCGCGTTTGCCTTGCCGATAGTTCGGAATTTGCGGCTCTTCGTGCATCGTCCGCCCCACGCCGTGCCCCACGTACTCGCGCACCACCGAATACCCGCGCGCTTCGGCATAATCCTGCACCGTGGCGGAAATGTCTTCGAGATACTTGCCGACTCGCACCTGCTGAATCGCCGCGTAGAGCGATGCCTCCGTTACTTGGAGCAACCGTTGCGCGTTCGTCGAAATCTTGCCGACCGGAAATGTCCGCGCGCTATCGCCGACAAATCCGTTGAGCGTCGCGCCTACGTCAATCGAAATGATGTCGCCGTCCTGCAAAACGCGCTTGCGATTCGGAATGCCATGCACCACTTCGTTGTTGATGGACGCGCAGATCGAGGCGGGAAAACCGCGATACCCCTTGAAGGTGGGAAACGCTTTGCGTTTGGTAATGAACCCGTGCGTAAACTCGTCGAGTTCGGCGGTCGAAACCCCGGGCTTGATCTGATCGCGCAGGGCATCGAGCACTTCGGCGACGAGCCGACCCGCGAGACGCATTTGAGCGATCTCGCTGGAAGATTTCAAAACGATCACAATGCTTCCACTATCTTGACAATGTCTTGCTGAACCAAATCAATGTTTTGTTCGCCGTCGGCTTCGCGCAACAAACCCACCGCGCGATAGTACCCGATCAGCGGCGCGGTCTGCGCATGATACACCTGGAGACGCCGCGTGACCGTTTCCGGTTTGTCGTCGTTGCGTTGGATAAGCCGCGCGCCATCCTTGTCGCACATCCCAGCCACCTTGGGCGGATTCGAAAGCAGATTATACACCGAATTATCCGCCGGACAAAACCATCGCGCCGACAATCGTTCGATCAGAACCTGGTCGCGCACCTTCACCAAGAGCGCCGCGCCGACGCGCTTGGCTTCCTGCGCGAACGCGGCGTCGAGCGCCTGCGCCTGCGCTTCAGTCCGCGGAAACCCATCGAACACGACGCCTTGCGCGCAATCCGGCCGTGCGATCCGCTCCATCACCATCCGAATCGTCACATCGTCGGGAACCAACTCACCCTTGTCCATGTACGATTTTGCAAGCACACCCAGCGATGTTTGCTTCGAAACATTTTCGCGAAACAGATCGCCGGATGAAACGTGCGCCAGACCGAATCGTTCGCGCAGCATCTCGGCTTGCGTACCCTTGCCCGCGCCCGGCGCGCCGAGTAAAATGACATACTTGGGTGAATTGCTCATCACGACCTCCACGGTGAGGTATGTTGGATGTTGGGAATTGAATGCTAGATGTTGGAATACGTTGCGGTGTTCTAATTTCCAATCTCTAACTTCCAATTTCTCTACTTGATGAATCCTTCATAGTGCCGCATGACCAACTGCGCTTGCAATTGCTTCATCGTATCGAGCACCACGCCGACGACGATGAGCAAGCCGGTGCTCGTGATGATGAGCGAGGTTGTCTCGGTCACATCGCTCACGATGAACGGCATGATCGCGACGATGCCGAGAAAGACCGCGCCGACCAGCGTAATCCGTTGCAGCACACCGTTCAAGTACTCTTCCGTCTTTTTGCCGGGGCGAATTCCCGGAATCGCGCCGCCTTGCTGTTGCAACACCTCGGGCAAATTCTGCTGACGGAAAATCACGTCCGTGTAAAAGTACGTAAAACCAATGACCATCAAAAAGTATGTGATCCAGTAGATCGGACTGCTCTGGTTGAACGCGTTCACAATCGCGAGCGCCACATTGCGCACCCACTCGGTGCCGGAAGCCGTAAAGTAGCCGGCGAGCACGCCCGGGAAAATCAGGATCGAGATGGCGAAGATGAGCGGGATCATGCCCGACGAATTGACTTTCAGCGGAATGTGCGTGCTCTGTCCGCCGACCACTTTGTTTCCGCGCACGCGCTTGGCGTACATCACCGGCACGCGGCGTTGTCCTTCGTTGATGAAAATGATGCCGACGATGGTGACGACCGTAATCGCCGCAAAGACCAACAAGGAAACCGGATTCGAAGTTGCCATTTGTCCGATGCGCTGCGGTACTGCCGCGACGATGCCGCCAAAGATAATGATCGAAACACCGCTCCCAATGCCTTGCTCGGTAATCAACTCGCCCAGCCAAACCGCGAACATCGTGCCGGCTGTAAGCGTGAAGAGAATGGCGAGTGTTTCGAGCGTATATTCGCCGAATCCAAAGTGGCTCAACACCGGCGGATTGCTTTGCGTCAAGACGATGCCTTGACCGAACGCTTGCAACGCCGCGAGCGGGACAGCGAGCAAGTGCGTGTACTGACTGATACGCTGACGCCCGGCGTCGCCGCCTTCCTTCATCATCTTTTCCAGTTGGGGCACAATGCCGACCGCGAGTTGCATGATAATTTGCGCGGTGATGTACGGATACACCCCCATAGCAACGACCGAAAAGTTAGAAAGCGCGCCGCCGGAAAACAGATCGAGAAAACCGAGCAATTGGTTCGAACTGAAAACCTGGGAAAGCGCCTGCGGATCCACACCTGGCACTGGAATGTGCGCCGCCAAGCGATAGATCACCAGAATCCCGAGCGTAAACAAAATCTTGTAGCGCAGGTCTGGCAAGCGCATTGCATTTCGAACGGCTTCTAACATCGAATTTTCTCCAGACACGAATCGTCAACGAATAAACGAATTTGCCATTCGCCGATTCGTTTATCCATTCGTGGAAATCTCTTCGGCGATGCCGCCGGCTTGCGCGATTTTTTCTTTCGCGCTGTCGGAGAACGCGTGCGCCTT
Organism: Chloroflexota bacterium; assembly: GCA_016219275.1. NCBI lineage: Bacteria > Bacillati > Chloroflexota > Chloroflexota bacterium. Next base: position 14,954 of record JACRBM010000057.1, on the reverse strand, counting down.
GACGGTCAATGCCTTGGTCAACTCGCCGCGTCCGAGCACTTTGACGCGTGCCGCATCTTGCACCAAGCCGCGCGCGACAAGCGCGTCGGGCGTCACTTCGGCGCCGGTATCGAACTTGGCGTTGAGCATATCGAGATTGATCGGCGAGTATTCGACACGCGACAAATTCTTAAACCCGCGCGTGTGTGGCAAACGCCGCACCAACGGCAGTTGACCGCCTTCAAAGTATGGTTTGATCCCACGCCCGGTGCGCGAGCGTTGACCTTTGGTGCCGCGCCCGGCGGTCTTGCCTTGCCCGGCGGAGATGCCGCGTCCCACGCGTCGCTTGCGATGCGTTGCGCCTTCGGCTGGTTTCAGATCATGTAGTTTCATTCTCGAATCTCCACGAACAAACAAATCCGTTTGTCCGTTTGTTCGTTCTTCATCCGCTTGTCCGATTATCCGTTATTCATCCGTTGATTCGCACTTGACCAGATGCCGCACGGTGAAAACCATTCCGCGAATCTGCGGATTATCTTCACGCTCGATCACCTGACCCAGTTTGCGCAATCCCAGCGCGGTAATCGTCGCTTTTTGATTCTTCTTGTATCCGATTGCGCTCTTGACCCACGTGATTTTCAATTTACGCTGGCTTGGCATATTGCGCCTTTCTCCACGGCGGCAGGAATTGATCCACCGGCTTGTTGCGCCGCTTGGCTTCCGCTTCGACATCGGTCAGTTCGTTCAACGCCTGCATCGTCGCGTACACCACGTTCAAGCGGTTGGCGCTGCCGAGCGATTTGGTCAGCACGTCGCGCACGCCCGCGCATTCGAGCACCGCGCGCACGCCGCCTGCCGCGATCACGCCCGTGCCGGGCGTTGCCGGCTTGAGCATCACTTCCGCCGCGCCGAACTTGGTATTGATCGGATGCGGAATCGTCGTGCCGGCGAGCGGTATCTTTTTCATTTCCTTGCGCGCCTTTTCGGTCCCTTTGCGAATCGCTTCGGGTACTTCGCGCGCTTTGCCGATGCCGACGCCCACGCTGCCGTTGTTATCGCCGACGACGACGACGACGCGGAACCCAAAGTGACGACCACCCTTGACGACCTTGGACACGCGGCTGATGTGCACGACGCGTTCGTCAAAACTGGGACCTTCATCCTGATGTTCATCGCGACGCGGGCGATTGCCGCCGGGACCGCGACCGCCGGGACGATTGCCGCCGGGACCTTTGCCACCTGACCGTTGCTGTTGAGGCATATTCATCTCCAAATTACCAATTACCAATTACTAAATCCAAAAATCGGTAAATGGCAACTAGTAATTAGAATTCCAATCCGCCTTCACGCGCGCCATCGGCGAGCGCCTTGACGCGACCGGTGTACTGAAAGCCGCCCCGATCGAACACGACTTGCTTCAAGCCGAGCGCGAGGGCGCGTTGCGCGAGCAACTTGCCGGTCGCTTTGGCTTCGTCTTGCTTTTTCAATTCTTTCGCTTTGGCGCGCAAATCCGCATCGAGCGTGGACGCGGCGGTAAGCGTGTGCCCTTGCGCGTCGTCAATGATTTGCGCGAAAATGTGGCGCGCGCTGCGAAAGACGTTCAAGCGCGGACGCGCGGCGGTACCCTGGACTTTGGCGCGCACACGGCGTTGCCGACGCTCGCGGCGCGCTTGTGTTTTCAATGTCTTCATCGTCTCACCTACTTGGCGCCGGCTTTGCCTGCTTTGCCGGCTTTGCGGCGAACTTTTTCGCCCGCATAATGAATGCCTTTGCCCTTGTACGGTTCGGGCGGACGCGTCGAGCGAATCTTGGAAGCGACTTCGCCGACCGTTTGGCGATCGGGACCTTCAATTGTCAACACACGCTGACTCTTGTCCACCGTAAATGTAATCCCGGCTGGCGGTTCAACAGTCACTTGGTGCGAGAGACCGAGCGACAAGACCACGTTCTTGCCTTGCAATTCAGCGCGATAACCGACGCCTTCGATTTCCAAATTGCGTTTATAGCCCTCGGTCACGCCGACGACCATGTTGTGAATCAATGCGCGCGTCAAACCGTGCATCGCGTCAAGCGTGTCGCCTTCGGGCGTTGCCACGTTCACTTGCGCTTTTTCGACCGCGATTTTCATCTCGGGATGGAACGTCTGCGTCAGTTCTCCCTTGGGTCCCTTCACGTTGACCGTTGTGCCATTCACGTTGACTTGTACGCCGACCGGAATGACGACGGGCTTTTTACCTACTCGCGACATCCAAACCCTCCATTACCACACGTAGCACAAAATTTCGCCGCCCAGCCCTTCACGTTTGGCGCGCACGCCGGTCATCACGCCGCGCGTGGTCGAAACAATCGCCACACCCAGACCGTGACGCACCCAGGGCACGTCCAACTTGCCGGCATACACACGACGTCCCGGTTTCGAGATGCGACGCACTCCGCTCAGGATCGGCTTTTTGTTCTGATCGTAGCGCAACCACACTTTGAGCATCGCCTGCGGTTTCTCTTTGGTAATTTCGAGGCGTTCGATGTACCCTTCGTCTTTCAAGATCCGCGCGATCGCCACGCGCATTTTCGACGCGGGCATCAAGACTTGCGGATGTCGAACAGCCGCGGCATTACTTAATCGGGCGAGCATATCAGCAATGGGATCGTTTGTCATCAGTCCCTGCTCCTTGCAAAACAACATCTTCTAAAGTTTGACTCGCGAGCCACACGATGCGTCCCGCGAGGACGACCGCTTACCAACTGGACTTGGTCACGCCGGGAAGGTGTCCTTCGAGCGCTTCCTTGCGGAAACAAATGCGGCACAAATTAAAGCGGCGCATATAGCCGCGCGAGCGACCGCACATCCGACAACGATTACGCACGCGTTCTTTGTACTTGCGATGCAGTTCGCGATTGATCATTGATTTTTTTGCCACGCAAATCCTCCCCTGTCGAATTACGGCGCTCGGAACGGCATGCCCAGCAATTGCAACATCCGTCGCGCTTCGTCATCATTTTTCGCCGAAGTGACGATGCAGATTTCCATGCCGCGCACCTTGTCAATCGTATCATAGTCAATTTCGGGAAAGATCAACTGCTCGCGCAAGCCGAGCGTATAGTTGCCGCGACCGTCGAATGCTTCGCGCGGCACGCCGCGAAAATCGCGCGTGCGCGGCAGCGCAATGTTCATCAGACGATCCAAAAAGAAATACATGTTGTCGCCGCGCAGAGTGACCTTGACACCAATCGGCATCCCCTCGCGTAGTTTGAACGTCGCGATGGATTTCTTCGCCTTGGTCACGATCGGTTTCTGACCGGTAATCAAGGTCATGTCCTTGACCGCGCCGTCGAGCGTCTTGGCGTTGCCGATGGCTTCACCCACGCCGATGTTCACGATGATTTTCTGGAGCCGGGGCGCTTGCATCACATTGCTGTACTGAAATTCTTTCATCAACGCCGGCAGAATTTGTTCGCGATAGAGCAGTTTCAAACGCGGGGGCGCCGCCGATTTGGGACGCTTGCCTTCCGCGGCTTTGCCGCCTTTCGCTTCGGGCGCTTTAGCCGGTGCGCCCTTGGGTGCTTTTTTGCCTTCTGCTGGCTTGCCTTGCTCTGGCTTTGCCATTGTTTTTCCTCGTCTAGTTCACTTCACCGCACTTGGTGCACATGCGCGATTTCGTGCCGTCTTCAAACGTCTTGACCGCCATACGGGCGGCTTTGCCGCAGTGTTTGCACACCGGCAAAACATTCGACACGTTGACCGGCGCTTCGCGTTCGATAATTCCGGTTTGAGTTCGCACATCGCCCGTGCGTTTCTGATGCTTTTTAACCATTTTAATGCCAGCGATGATCAACTGGTTTTTCTTCGGCATAACCGCATGCACTTCGCCGCGCTTGCCTTTATCGTTCCCGGCGATCACTTGCACCGTATCGCCTTTGCGAATCTTGTTCATTCAAACTTCTCCCTTACAGCACTTCGGGCGCGAGCGAAACGATTTTCATATACCCCTTGTCGCGCAGTTCACGCGCAACGGGACCGAAAATACGCGTCCCCTTGGGGTTGGTCGAATCGCCTTCGAGAATGACCGCCGCGTTGTCATCGAAGCGGATGTACGAGCCGTCGGCGCGACCGTACTCTTTCGTCGTGCGGACGATCACCGCGCGCACCACTTCGCCCTTTTTGATCGGGCTGGTGGGAATCGCCGATTTGACGGCGGCGATGATGATGTCGACCACCGCGCCAGTGCGCCGTCGCGAGCCGCCCATGACACGGATGCACATGATTTCGCGTGCGCCCGTGTTATCGGCGACCTTCAAGCGAGTGGTTGCTTGAATCATCCCTCACCTCCACTCACCTCATCCTCGCCCGCTAATTTCGCCAGACGTTCCGCGGCGCGGCGTTCTTCTTCCACCTGGCGCGCGGCGCGATCGGCTTCTTCTTTCTCGCGCAACGATTCCAATTCTTTCTCGACGATTTGCTCGACGATCTCACCGCGTTGTACGATTTCGCTGACGCGCCATCGTTTGGTACGCGAGAGCGGTCGCGCTTCCGTAATCTTGACCCAGTCGCCGCGCTTGGCGAGCGGGTCTTCGTTGTGCGCCACGAAGCGCCGCGTCGTCGAGACGACTTTGCCGTAGAGGGGATGGCGTCGGCTTTCCTCGACTTGGACGACGACCGTCTTGGCGGTCTTGTCCACGATGACGCGACCCTGCATCACTTTGCGTTGCGTTTTGCGTGTCATTACGCCTTTGCCTCCTGGCGTGCACGTTCGCGCAAAACGGTCTTGACGCGCGCGATCTCGCGCCGCACTTGCTGTAAACGATTAAAATTCGGTAATTGACCCGCCGCACGTTGAAAGCGCAGGTTGAACATTTCCTGATACAAATCGTCCACCTGCTTTTGTAGCGCGGCATTGTCCATTCCGCGAAGTTGACTCGCGTCCATCACTTCGCCTCCACTTTCGAAATAAATTGCGTCTTGATGGGCAACTTGTATGCCGCGAGGCGCATCGCTTCGCGCGCCATATCTTCCTTCACGCCGGCGATTTCAAAAATCACGCGACCAGGTTTGATGACGGCGACCCAGTGATCGGGCGCACCCTTACCGCCACCCATGCGCGTCTCCGCGCCTTTGATCGTCACCGAGTGATCGGGAAACACGCGAATCCACAACTTGCCGCCGCGCTTGACGAAACGGACGACGGCGCGGCGCGCGGCTTCGATTTGACGGCTTGTCATCCAGCACGGTTGCATTGCCTGCAATCCGAAATCGCCGAAATCGAGCGTGACGCCGCGAGTTTCTTTTCCCTTCATTCGCCCGCGATGGACTTTGCGATGTTTGACACGTTTTGGCAACAACATTTTAGGACTCTCCCGCCGCGGCTTCGGCGCGTGCCGCCGCCGCTTCGATCTGCGCCATCAGTTGCTTCTGGCGGTCTTCGGGCATAATGTCGCCCTTGTAAATCCAAACCTTGATTCCAATTTTACCGTAGGTCGTCGTCGCTTCGGTGCGCGCGAAATCAATATCGGCGCGCAACGTGTTGAGAGGCACGCGACCTTCTTTGATCATTTCGCGGCGCGCCATTTCGGAACCGGCGAGACGACCACCCGCGTTGATGCGGATGCCGCCGACGCCGGCGCGCATCGCGCGCGTCACGGCTTGCTTCATCGCGCGCTTGTGCGAGATGCGCTTCTCGATCTGTTGCGCGATGCTTTCGCCCACGAGCAAGGCATCGGCTTCCGGCTTGGTCACTTCGATGACTTCGAGCTTGATTTTCTTTTGCGTCAAGTCTTCGAGTTTTTTCTTGAGCACGTTCACACTCGCGCCCTTGCGACCGATGATGATCCCCGGTTTCGCGGTGTGCACGTAAATCGTGACCTGCTTGGGAAAGCGTTCGATGCGTACGTCCGCGATGCCGGCGTGACCGACTTCTTTGCGAATCAATTTACGCACTTCGCGGTCTTCCTCGAGTTGATCGGTGTACACTTTGCGATCCGACGCGTGCCACTTGGAACGCCAGTCTTTGATGACACCCAGCCGAAAACCATACGGATGAATTTTGCGTCCCATTACGCCTCCTTCGCTTCGCGTTCCGATACGCCCACGCGGATATGCGCGCCGCGTTTCAGAATCGGTTTGTAGCGTCCCCGCGCGCCGGCTTTGACCCGTTTGAGCGTGGGACCCTCGTCCGCGTGAATCGTCGAGATGAACAAGTCTTCACGGGTCAAGCCATAATTCTGCGTCGCGTTCGCGGCGGCGGAATTGATCGCTTTGATGATGACGCGCGCGGCTTCCTTCGGCGACAACTTGAGCATTCCCACCGCGTCTTCCACGCGCTTGCCGCGCACTAAATCGGCGACGAGGCGCATCTTGCGCGGCGACATGCGGATGTACTTTTCAATTGCGAATACTTCAAAATATTCTGCCATTCTTCAACTCCCTGCCCGCAGCCAATCCGTTACGCTTTCGCGGGCGCGGTGGTCGCGGCGGCGGCTTCCGCCGCTTTTTCTTTCGTCGAGTGACCTCGGAAATGGCGCGTGGGCGCAAATTCGCCAAGCCGATGCCCGACCATATTTTCGGTGATGTAAATCGGCACGTGGCGGCGACCGTCATGCACCGCAATCGTATGCCCGACCATTTGCGGGAACACGACCGACGCGCGCGACCACGTCTTGAGCACTTTTTTCTCGCCGGCTTTGTTCATCTGCTCGACGCGCGCGAGCAGTTTCGGTTGAACGAACGGTCCTTTTTTTAGTGAGCGACTCATTACATCCTCCAACGAATAAATGAATTCATCATCCGTTTATCCGTTTTTATCCGTTGCCTATTTCTTGCCGCGCCCGCGCACGATAAAGCGGTCGGTGTATTTGCGGCGACGTGTCTTTTTGCCGAGTGCGGGCTTGCCCCACTTGGTCTTGGGACCGGGCATACCGACGCCAACCTTGCCTTCACCACCACCGTGCGGGTGATCGCGTGGACTCATCACCGAGCCACGCACGGTCGGACGCCAACCCATGTGGCGTTTGCGACCGGCTTTGCCAAGCTTGATCGTATTCCATTCGGGATTGCCAACTTGACCAATCGTCGCCATGCACTCGACCGAGATATAGCGCGTTTCGCCGGAGGGCAAACGCACCTGAGCGTACTTGCCTTCCTTCGCCATCAATTGCGCCGAGCCACCCGCCGAACGCACCAATTGACCGCCCTTGCCTTTTTGCATTTCGATGTTGTGAATGAGCGTGCCGACCGGAATATTCGAAATCGGCAAGGTGTTGCCGGGCTTGATTTCCGCACTGGGTCCGGCGAGAACGGCATCGCCCACCATCATGCCAACCGGCGCGAGGATGTAGCGTTTTTCGCCGTCGGCGTAATACAAGAGCGCGATGCGCGCGGTGCGGTTCGGGTCGTACTCAATCGCCGCGACCTTAGCCGGAATACCCAGTTTCTCGCGTCGAAAATCAATGATGCGATACTTGGGGCGATTGCCACCGCCGTGATGGCGTACCGTAATGCGCCCTTGATTGTTACGTCCCGCCTGCCGCTTGGCGTACACGAGCAAGGATTTTTCCGGCGACTTTTTCGTAATTTCTTCGAACGTCGGCGTGGTCATGTTGCGGCGACCAGCCGATGTGGGCTTGTAAACTTTGATTCCCATTTTCTACACACCCTCGAACAGTTCAATGCGCTGATCCGCCGGAATCGTCACGATGGCTTTTTTCCACACCGCTTTATAGATGACGCGGCGACCAAAATGGCGGCGTTTGCGCGACATTCGCATCACGTTGACATGGACCACCTTGATATTCGGGAACGCCATTTCGACCGCCTGCTTGATTTCGTGTTTGTTGGCGCGCAGGTCCACTTCGAACGCGTATTGGCGATGTTCGTCTTTGAGACGATTGGTCTTTTCCGTTGTGAGTGGTCGTTTCAAAATCTCATAGATGTGCATGTTAAACCTCAGTTAGATAGTTGGTTAGTTGGATAGTTAGCTAGTCGGGACACTATTCAACTATCAAACTATTTAACGATTGAACTATCCAACTATTTTCCCAGGTATCCTTCGATGGCTTTGACAGCGTCCACCGGCATGATCAAGTAATCATAACCGAGCAAATCGCGAACGTTGAGGTACTGCGCGCGCAGCGTCTTGACATCGGGAATGTTCGACGCGGACTTTTGCACGGCAAGATTCGCCTCGGGCAACAGAATGAGCGCGGACGAATTCACGGACAAGTTGTCTAGAATCGTTTCCATCTCACGTGTTTTGGGCGCGGCGAGTTTCAATTCGTCGAGGACGCGAATCTGTCCCTCCGCCATCTTTGCCGATAACGCGGAGCGCAACGCGGCGCGGCGCATTTGGCGCGGCATCTTTTGCTCGTACGAGCGCGGCGTGGGTCCAAAGACCACCCCACCGTGACGATAATGCGGCGAGCGCGTGGAACCTTGGCGTGCGTGACCTGTTCCTTTTTGGCGGAACGGTTTTGCGCCGCCGCCGGCGACTTCGCCGCGCGTTTTGGTATCGTGCGTGCCTTGGCGCGCATTCGCAAGTTGGCGCACAAACGCTTGGTGCATCAACGGCGTGTTTACCGCTTCGCCAAAAATCGCGTCGGGCAATTCCGTCGTTCCCACTTCTTTTCCACTGATGTTATACAAAGGCACTTGCATCGTGCGAATCCTCCACGAACAAACGGATTTTCAAAACAGACGATTCGTTTATTCGTTCTTTATTCGGCAAATTATTACTTGGCGGACCGTTTCTGTTTGCGCGCTTTGCGGACAAAGACCACACTGCCATGCGTGCCGGGCACGGTGCCTTTGATCGCGAGCACGTTGCGTTCCGCATCCACCTTGACTACTTCGATGTTCAAGAGCGTGGCTTGCTTGTTACCCAACTGCCCCGCCATACGCAAACCCTTGACCACGCGACCAGGCGTCGTCGTCGCGCCGCTCGCGCCAGGTCGGCGCAAGCGATCCGATTGACCGTGTGTCTTGGGACCACCCTTAAAGTGATGGCGCTTGACGACACCGGCGTGTCCTTTACCTTTCGAGACGCCCGTCACATCCACCAAGTCGCCCGTCGCGAAAATATTGACGCTCAACTTGTCGCCCACTTGCACGCCATCAAGCTGGCTGGTGCGAACTTCGTGCAGGTGTTTGAGCGCGGGCAAATTCTTAAGATGACCGCGTTCGGGTTTGGTCAGGTGTTTCGTTTCCGCGAAACCGATTTGTAGCGCGCTATAACCGTTCTTCTCTGCCGTTTTAACTTGCGTGACAAAGCATGGTCCCATTTCGAGAACGGTGACCGGAATAATCTCACCCTTCGCGGTGAAGATTTGGGTCATGCCAATTTTTCGACCGAGCAATCCTTCAGCCATGTTAATACCCCAGTCGGTAGTCAACCGTCCACAGTCAACAGCAAAAACTCTGTCGACTGACGACTGTTTACTGTCGACTACAACTTAATCTCAATATCCACGCCAGCCGGCAGGTTCAGCCGCATCAGCGTATCAATCGTTTTCGAACTTGGCTCGAGCACATCAATCAAGCGTTTGTGCGTGCGAATCTCGAACTGGTCGCGCGAATCCTTGTCAATGAACGACGCGCGTTGCACAGTGAATTTTTCGATCTTGGTCGGCAGCGGGATGGGTCCCACGACTGCCGCGCCTGTGCGCTCGGCGGTCTCGACGATTTGTTTAGCCGATTGATCGAGCACACGATGATCGTACGCTTTGAGTTGAATGCGAATTTTTTGTCGAGCCATATTCTCCCCACTCAGTAATCAGTGTCCAGCGTTCAGTGTTCAGTATCCAGTCCGGCGCAATGCTGAATACTGAACACTGATTACTGCCTACTGTTATTCAACCACTTTCGTGATAACACCCGAACCGACGGTGTGACCGCCTTCGCGAATGGCAAAGCGCGAACCTTTTTCCATGGCGACGGGCGTGATCAGTTTGACCTTCATCGTCACACGGTCGCCCGGCATCACCATTTCAACGCCTTCGGGCAATTGGCAATCACCCGTCACGTCGAGTGTGCGGATGTAGAACTGTGGGCGATAGCCGTTAAAGAACGGAGTGTGGCGACCGCCTTCTTCTTTCTTCAAGATGTACACTTCGCCTTCAAACTGGGTCAACGGCTTGATGCCGTTCGGCGCGGAGAGCACCATGCCGCGTTCGACTTCGGTGCGCTCGATGCCGCGCAATAAACAACCAATGTTGTCACCCGCTTGACCCGAATCGAGCAACTTGCGGAACATTTCGACGCCGGTCACGACGGTCGAGCGCGTTTCCTTCAAGCCGACGATTTCAATAGTGTCGCCGGTCTTGACCATACCGCGTTCGACGCGACCCGTGACGACCGTACCGCGACCTTTGATCGCGAACACGTCTTCGATGGGCATCAAGAACGGCTTGTCCACCGCGCGCACGGGCGTGGGTACGTATGAATCCACCACGCGCATCAACTCCAAAATCGGCGCGTATTCGGGCGCGTTGATATCTTTCGAAGTGCTCACCAACGCCTTGACCGCCGCGCCGCGCACGACCGGCACTTTATCGCCGGGGAAGTTGTACGCCGACAGCAGGTCGCGCAATTCCAATTCGACGAGGTCGAGCAATTCGGGATCGTCCATCAAGTCTACTTTGTTAAGGAAAACGACGATGGCGGGCACTTCGACTTGGCGCGCCAACAAAATGTGCTCGCGCGTCTGCGGCATCGGACCATCGGGCGCGGAGACGACGAGAATCGCGCCGTCCATCTGCGCCGCGCCGGTAATCATGTTCTTGATATAATCGGCGTGACCTGGGCAGTCAATGTGCGCATAATGTCGGTTTTCGGTTTCGTATTCGACGTGCGAGATAGCAATCGTGAGGATTTTCGTGTCGTCGCGGCGACCTTGCTTTTCAGACGCTTTCGCCACTTCATCGTACGACACAAAGTTTGCCATGCCCTTGAGCGACATGGTTTTGGTGATCGCGGCGGTGAGGGTGGTCTTGCCGTGATCCACGTGTCCGATCGTCCCCACGTTCACGTGCGGTTTCGTGCGTTCGAATTTTTGCTTCGACATTGTTGCTCCTTCTTGATTAGGTGATTAGTCCATCTGTTGACCAACCACCACTAATCACTAATCAATTATTTTTTTCCACCAATCACCTGCTCGGCGATATTAGCCGGCAGTTGGTCGTAATGATCGAATTCCATTGTAAACGTTCCGCGCCCCTGGGTCGCCGAACGCAAATCGGTCGCGTAACCGAACATCGTCGCGAGCGGCACGAACGCGTGAATCGCCGTCACTCCGCTCCCGCGCGCGTCCATCCCTTCGACGTGCGCGCGCCGCGCAGAGAGATCGCCAATCGCGTCGCCCATAAAGTTTTCCGGCACGACGACTTCGACTTTCATAATCGGCTCGAGCAAGACCGGGCTGGCTTTTTGCGCGCCGGCTTTGAATGCCATCGAGCCGGCGATCTTGAACGCCATTTCGGACGAGTCCACTTCGTGGTACGAACCATCCACGAGTCGCGCGCGAATATCTACGACTGGATAACCGGCAACCACGCCGCTATCGAGCGCCTCGCGCACACCCTTTTCAATCGCGGGCACGTACTCGCGGGGAATCGCGCCGCCTTTTAGATCGTTCTCGAATTCAAAGCCCTTGCCTTTTTCGAGCGGTTCGAGTTCGAGCCAGCAGTGACCGTACTGACCGCGCCCGCCGGTCTGGCGCACAAAGCGTCCTTCGGCGCGCACTGGGCGCGTGATCGTTTCGCGATACGCGACCTGGGGTTTGCCGACGTTTGCCCACACCTTAAATTCGCGCGTCATGCGATCTACGAGCACGTCGAGGTGCAACTCGCCCATACCCGCGATCAATGTTTGCCCGGTCTCTTCGTCGGTGCGGACACGGAAGGTCGGATCTTCTTCGGAGAGACGGCGCAATGCTTCCGCCATCTTGTCCTGATCCGCTTTGGTGCGCGGTTCAATCGCGACATGGATTACCGGTTCCGGGAACTTGATCGCTTCGAGGAGAATCGGCGCGGTCGGGTCGCACAGCGTATCGCCCGTGAACGTGTTCTTGGGTCCGATAATCGCGGCGATGTCGCCGGCGAGAATTTCTTCGACCTCTTCGCGCGAATTGGCGTGCATCCGCACCAACCGTCCGATGCGTTCACGCTGGTTGCGCGTCGAGTTGAGGAGGGCTTGCCCAGTTGAAATTTTGCCGGAATAAACGCGGATATAAGCGAGGCGTCCAACGTATGGGTCGGTTACAATTTTGAATGCTAACGCGGCGGCAGATGCGTTTTCGTCCGCGTTGCGGCGTTCTTCTTTTTCGAGGTTGTCCGGCAATGTGCCGCGCACCGCCGGAATATCCATCGGCGAGGGGAGAAAATCTACGACGGCGTCGAGCACGAATTGAATGCCCTTGTTCTTCAACGCCGCCCCGCTCAACACGGGCACAATTTTGCCGGCAATGGTCGCGCGGCGCAACGCCGCGTGCAGTTCGTCGTTGGAGATTTCCTGACCTTCGAGATATTTTTCGGTCAACGCTTCATCGGTCTCGGCAATCGCTTCGACCATCGCGTGACGACGCTGGTTCGCCAAGTCCTGAAACTCACTGCGAATTTCCTTGACGTGCGGCGTCGCGTCCGGGTCTTCGTCAAAGATCGTCTCTTGCATGTTGAGTAGATCAATGATGCCGGAGAAACCCGCTTCCGCGCCAATCGGTATTTGAATCGCGACCGGATGCGCGCCGAGACGATCCGTGATCATCTGAATGGTGCGCTCGAAATTCGCGCCGACGCGATCCATTTTGTTGACGAAGGCGAGGCGCGGCACGCCGAAACGATCGGCTTGACGCCACACCGTTTCGGACTGCGGTTGCACCCCGGCGACCGCGTCGAAAACGACAATGCCCCCATCGAGCACGCGCAGCGAACGTTGCACTTCGGCGGTAAAGTCAATGTGACCTGGCGTATCAATGAGGTTGATCTGGTGATCGCGCCATAAAGTCGTGGTCGCCGCGGCGGTAATCGTAATGCCGCGTTCGCGCTCTTGCACCATCCAATCCATGACGGCGGTGCCATCGTGCACTTCGCCGATTTTGTATGTCTTGCCGGTAAAGTACAAGATACGCTCACTGACCGTCGTTTTGCCGGCGTCAATGTGCGCGATCACACCGATATTTCTAATTTTTTCGAGCGGAACGAGTCTAGCCATTTTTAGAGATAAGAAATTGGAGATTGGAAATTAGAGCTAGAGATTGGAGCGTCCAACATCCAACTTCTATTGTCCAACGTCCAAGATTACCAACGATAGTGCGCGAAAGCGCGGTTCGCTTCCGCCATCTTGTGCGTTTCTTCTTTTTTCTTGATCGTCGAACCCTGGTTCGCCGCGCAATCCATCAATTCACTCGCCAATTTTTCGGCGAAGGTTTTGCCGCCACGCGCGCGCGCGTACTGAATGATCCAGCGCATCGCCAGCGCGGTGCGGCGATCCGACGACACTTCGACCGGCACCTGCAACGTCGCGCCACCGACGCGGCGCGGCTTGACTTCGATGCTGGGACCCGCGTTGCGGAGCGCGGATTCGAACACTTCCATCGGATTCTTTTTGGTCTTTTCGCCCATAATGTCGAACGCGCCGTAGACCAAACGCTCTGCCGTCACTTTTTTGCCGCGTTCCATAATGCGGTTGATGAACGACTGCACCACGACGCTCTTGTATTTCGGATCCGGTGGGGTCGGTTGGTGTTTAACCTGTCCTCGTCTCGGCATATCAATCTCCTTCAATCATCCCGCGCGATTACGCGGCGGCGGTTGCCGCTTTCGGTGTCTTGGCGCCGTACTTGCTACGCGCCTTACGGCGTTTTTCAACGCCGGTCGTATCGAGCGCGCCGCGCACGATGTGATACCGCACGCCGGGCAAATCCTTAACACGACCGCCGCGAATCAACACCACCGAGTGCTCTTGCAATTGGTGCCCTTCACCCGGAATATACGCCGTCACTTCGATACCGTTCGTCAAGCGCACGCGCGCAATTTTCCGCAGAGCCGAATTCGGCTTCTTCGGGGTCATCGTGCGGACGACCGTACACACACCACGCTTTAGCGGTGAACCCTTGCCACGAATCATGCGATTACGCAGCGTGTTCAAATTGAATCGCAGAGCCGGCGCCTTGGTCTTTTTGGTTTGCGGCTTGCGCCCTTTGCGGATGAGTTGATTGATTGTTGGCACTCTTTTCCTCCGTGGCGAGCGATGGGTTGTCGCATCGCTCATCACCTATTCCGTTTTTGGGAATAAAACACCCTCCCGCTAACGCTGGTCGCTCATTCGGCGTGGCGTGACCTTGGAGCAAGATCACACCGCACACATTGCGCGAGGGAAGGGCGAAAAATCCTTCCGTCCAAATCTGGCGGACGCGTGGGTCATTCCAGTTTCCGCGAAGGTTTCTTGCTGATTCAATCGCGTTTCCACGTTTTTTCTCGTGGACAACGATTGCCGGCGGAAACCTCTTTCATCCTCCCACACACGCGAGAGGACGGGAGACCCATTCGAAGCGAGTCGCAGTTTTCAGACTAGACACATGTCTCGACAGACGACACGGCACAGCCACGACTCACACAACGCAGGCGATTATACGCAATAGTGGATTTCGTGTCAAATTGCGTTCGTCGGGAGGTGTCCGTCAAAATTTTGGAACACTCAACCTTGCGAAGGTTATGACGACAAATCAAATCTGATTGCCGTTCAACCTTCGCAAGGTTTTTTCACCACCCAAAAACTTGACACACACCCTCGTCGGGGCAGCTTGACCCTGCCCCTGGGCTGATGAACGAATGCTCAAGTAGTTGCGGGAAGCTGATCCCGTTTTTGTTCCGCAATCTTTAACAATTTTATCCGCTGGCGTCGTTGGGCTTGCACCGACTTGCCGAGTTTTTCCTGACACCACGCCCGAACGTCCTGGGTCGATACCGTTTCGAGCGCGGTCTGGATCACGGCT
>JACRBM010000056.1 GCA_016219275.1 Chloroflexota bacterium | reverse complement strand
TGCCAAGTTCGCAGTTACATTTCCACCGCGCAGAAAAACGGACAGCGGGTCTTGGATGCACTCAAGTCGGCGTTGCAAGGAACACCCTATGTGCCGCCCATCTTGGCTACGCAACCTGCATCAACCGCCTGAGCAGTTACATCTGACATTGTCAAACTACTCAGCCATCGTTCCTTTATCCGCGAATTACGCGAATCTTCGCTAATTTTTTCTTCTTATTCGCGCAATTCGCGTTATTCGCGGATAAATTTGTTTTTTCATCGGCGTAAATGTGGGGTGGCTGAGTAGTTACGCGAAGGTTACAAACCATTTTACCGAGAGATCGCGCTTTCAAACCTTCGCAAGGATGGGCTGGGTAGATACAACCACTCAACCATCCGTCTTGCGGTTCAAGCGAGACATGGCTATACTGGATGACGATCCTACTTTGCTTTGGCAGGAGGCAGAATGAAAGCATTGTTCTTTAACGAACACGGCGGCATCCCGGCTTTGCAATATGGCGATGTCGCAGACCCCGAGCCCGGACCCGGCGAAGCGCTCGTGCGGGTGCACGCGGTTGCGTTGAATCGCCTCGACCTGTGGGTGTGCCAGGGTTGGGCTGGACTCAAGTTGACGATGCCGCATTATAGCGGCGCGGATGTGGCAGGGATCGTCGCGGGGTACGGCAAGGACGCGCGTGGACCTGCCATCGGTACGCCGGTCGTCGTTGACCCCGGCGTTGTGTTGGGTGAAGATGATTGGACGCGGCGCGGCGAAGAATCGGTCAGTCCGCATTATCACATCCTGGGCGAAACCGTGCGCGGCGGATGCGCCGAATATCTGACGATCCCCGCGCGCAACCTGCTGCCAATGCCGGTTGGTTTTGATTTCGCATCCGCCGCCGCGCCGATCCTGGTTGGGTTGACCGCGTGGCGCATGCTCATCCATCGCGCGAAATTGCAAGCCGGCGAAAGCATCGCGATTATCGGCGCGGGCGGCGGCGTCAATAGCATTTCGATTCAACTTGCCAAGTATCTGGGCGCAACCGTGTACGCGATCACGAGCACGCCGGAAAAAATGCGGCGGGCGCAAGAACTGGGCGCGGACCAGGTCATCAATTATCGCGATGAAGACTGGTCGCGCGCGTTGTACACCATGACCGGCAAACGCGGCGTAGATGTCGTCGTGGACAATATCGGGCAAGCGACGCTGAATTCGAGTATGCGCGCAGTCGCGCGCGGCGGACGCATTGCAATCGTCGGCAACACGAGCGGAGCGCAAACTCAAATTGACGTGCGTTTCATATTCGGCAAACAGATCAGTTTGATCGGCAGTACGATGGGCAGTCATCAAGATTTTATTGACGTGATGGAACTCGTCTGGTCGGGGAAACTCAAACCGGTGATTGATCGCGTGATGCCGCTGGCGGAAGGACGCGCGGCGTACGAACTTCTGGCGTCGGGACAACAATTTGGCAAGATCGTCTTGCAGGTCTAGAAGAACCTTCGCAAGGTTAACTGACCTAAAAACCAGGTTTCTTCGAGAAACCTGGTTTTTTCCACTATTCCGAATTATCCTCGTATCGAAAACGCGGTGTTCCGTCAACGTTTTGAAGCGTCATCGTCCGACGCACATAATTGCTGGTTCCCATTTGCGGCACGTCCATAAACCTGGGCAGGGTGATCTCCTCACGCGCGGGAATGCGCGCGCGCGGGTGTTGACGCCGCAGGGCGCGAACCTCGGTCAGCGTTTCCAGTTTGGCGACGAGCATTTCCAAACTCGCCAAGTTGTACACCGACAAGAAATCATCCACGAAGGGCAGCGCGACCTGCAATCCCTGGGTCGCATCGCGCGCGCCGTCTGCGGCGACTAACGGACTGAGCCACATCAAGCGGAAACAACTCCGTTGCAAGCGCGCCATTTCATCGCGCAGTAATTCGAGCTTGCCGCAATCCCAACCGTCGCTAAGAATGAGAACGACCGCGCCGGCGCGTAGAACGCGGCGCGCCCACGCAAAGTTGAATCGCTTGAGCGCGTCGCCAATACGCGTACCGCTCGACCAATCGGGGACGCGTTGCGCCACGCGCGCGAGCGCGTTGTCCACGTTCCGCCGACGCAAATCCGGCGTGATGCGCGTGAGGCGCGTGCCAAACAGGAACGCCTCGACGTTCGTTGCAAACTCGGCGTGACTCAAGGCGTGGAGCAAGTGCAGTATCATCCGCGTGTAGCGTTCCATCGAACCGCTCACGTCCGCCAGCACGATGAGCGAACGTGGTTTGAATTTCGGCTGACGCTTGGGCAACTGAAATATCTCCGCGCCGAACTTGAGGTTTTGACGCATCAAGCGAGTAAAATCCACTTGTCCTCTGCGCGGCGAATTCTTTCTACGCCGTGTTTGGCGTTCACCGATGCGCCAGTCCATCGCCGCGATCAATTGTCGCGTCGCGCGAATCTCATCTTCGGTGAACTGATCGAAATGTTTTTGTCGCAGCGTTTCGCTTGGACTAGAAATTTTGATGGTGGCAATATCGGTCGGCGTTTGAGCGGACGACGCGTTTTCCGCGCGGCGAGTTTCGCGCTCTGCCCAGTGTTGAATCGTCTTGGGACGATCAACCCGGCGCACGGGTTCCTGGGTCGGATCAATCACCGCTTGTGTCGGGAAACCCTGGATGCGGAAGAACAGCTCGAACGCGCGATCAAAAATGGCGCGGTCGGCATAGCGTCGCACGAACAACGCGCGCGCGGCGTGGCGCACATCCTCCCGCGACGCGACGCCGATCACACGCAGGATGCGCGCCAGGTCGCTCACTTGCTCCATCGCCACATCCACACCGGCGTCGCGCAGGACGCGCGCAAAGATGAGGAGGTTGGAGAGGAAGTAATCAGACATTCGAGTGTCCAGTATTCAGTGTTCAGTTTCCAGTGTTCAGTGTTCAATGTTCAATGTTCAGAGGACTGAACACTGGACGCTTCGCGCGAATACTGATCACTGATTTTCTGAACGTCATCCTGGTATTTCAACAGCACCCCCAGCGTATTCTTGATCGTCGTTTCATCCAGCGCGTTCGCTTTGAGCGCGAGCAACGTTTGCGCCCAATCGAGTGTCTCGGCGATGCCAGGAAGTTTGTACAAATCCTGCCGGCGCAGTTCCTGAACGAACGTGACAATCTGTTGCGCCAGCGCTTCGGAGATACCAGGAACCTTGGCGCGGACGATCTGCAATTCTTTTTCAAACGCCGGCAGATCAATCCAGTGATAAATACATCGGCGTTTGAGCGCGTCGTGAATCTCGCGCGTGCGGTTCGACGTGATGACGACAATCGGGGGTTGTTGCGCGCGCAACGTGCCCAACTCTGGAATCGTGATTTGCCAATCGGACAAGAGTTCCAAGAGAAAACTTTCAAACTCTTCGTCCGCGCGATCGAGTTCGTCAATTAGCAACACCGGCGCGCGGTCGGAATGATTCTCGATGGCTTGCAACAGCGGGCGCTTGAGGAGAAATTCTTCGGAGAAGATATTTTTGCGCGCGGCGTCGCGCGCGACGCCTTCCGCTTCGAGCAAACGAATTTCGAGAATCTGCCGCTGGTAATTCCATTCGTACACCGCCGTGTTAACGTCCAATCCCTCGTAGCACTGCAATCGTATCAAGCGCGTAGCAAGGATGCGCGCGAGCACCTTGGCGACCTCGGTCTTGCCGACGCCGGCTTCGCCTTCGAGAAACAGCGGCTTGGGCAAAGTCAGCGCGATAAAAATCGCGGTGGCGAGACCGCGATCCACGATGTACCCATTTTCAGTTAGTCGCTGCTGGATTTCGTCAATCGTGTTGAACATGTTAATCGAAGGAAATAAGGGAAATGAAGGAAATGAGGGAACGTTCCATTCTTGCCTTTATTTCCCTTATTTCCCTCCGTTCCCTTGTTTGTGTTTCACATCATCGGCTTCGTCCTGGTACGCGCCGTCAATTCTTCTGCTAACGCTTTGGTACCGTGTTGAACGAACTGCTTGCCGACCGTATCCATCAATCGTTGTCCCAGACTTGCCAATGGTCCGCTCACATTGCCGGTCCCATCGTAGACCATCAGCGTTTTGCCATCTTGCGCCGTGAGCATGACCGACATATCGCCGCTCGTCCAATTGCCGCCGCCCTTGCCCTCGCCCCGGAACTTGACGAATTCTGGCGCGCGTTTTTCAATCACCGATATAGTTCCGTCGTATTTCCCCTTGACCATCGCCACGCCAATGGTCGCCGTCGCTTCATACTTGTCTTGGACAACCTGAACCAATCGCTCGACCTTGATTCCTGGGATTTTGTTCAAGATCAACGTAAGCACCTCGACATCAAACAAGAGTTGCCATACTTGCTCGCGCGCCGCGTCCACGACCAGGTTCCCCTTGAGATTCATCCCCATGTTATCCTCCCACGTTCTGCGTAAGGAATTTTTCCGGCGCGCGGTCGAACGCGCTCTTGCAACTGGCGGCGCAAAAATAGTACCGCGTACCGGCTTGCTCAGAAATATAGCGCGCCCCGGCGAGCTCGACCATCATCCCGCAAACCGGGTCCTGGGCTTCTGCCACGACCATCTCTTCGACCGCCGCAACCACTTGCCCGGCGTGTACTTTTTGCGGCGCAAGATGCTGGCGATGCACCTGAATGATCTCCGCGAGAATACTCACCGCGATTTCATCCGGCGTCGCCGCGCCGAGATCCAATCCGGCCGGCGCTTGTATGCGCGCGATATCCTCGTCGCTCACGCCGCGTTCGCGCAAGTAATCCACGCGGCTCGCGAATTTCTTTTTGCTCGCGACGAACGCGATGTACGGCGCGCCGCTCCGCGCCGCCGTTTCGAGCGCGAATTCGTCGTCGTGTCCCTGCGTCGCCACGACGACGAAGGATAACGGGCGCACGACGCACGCAGCGCGATCAAAAACGGACGCGACCGCATCGGCATCCGGAAATTCGTCGCGCGTTGCGAGCGGATCGAACACATCAATTTCAAAATTCAAGATACGCGCGAGTTTCGCCAGCGTGAGCGCGACCGGCGAATTCCCGAACAGAATCAACTGCGGGCGCGGCAAAACTGGCTCGATGTAAATATCGAGCGTACCGCCGCTGTGACACGTGATCGGAAATTCGAGGATGCCTTCTGTTTTTTCGGTCATGGACGCGCCTTTGCCAATGAGCCGCAAAAAACGCGGCTGTCCTTCGTGAATCGCTTTCTTCGCTTCGCGAATCACGGTGTCCTGCGCGCAGCCGCCGCCGATCCAACCCTGGAGCGCGCCGTCGCTTGTGATGAGCGCCTTGTCGCCCGGCTTTGCCGAGATCGGTTTCTCGGCGCGCACCACCGTCGCCACTGCGAACGACTCGCCCGCACGATTGAGTTGATAAATCTGGTCAAGGAGAACGTCTGCCATCGCGTAACGACCTTTCAGCGGTTATCTCAACGCGGCGTGATTATCCGTGTGCACGTGATTATTATCCGCCGCGCCAACGTGCTTGAAGCAAATCCAACCATCGCCATTTTGATCGGTCGCGGTTCCAATGTGATGGTGTTCGTGGTGATCGTCGTGGTGCATGGCAAGATGCAGTTGAAAACCATCCGGACAGCGACCGATGGGATCGCCATCGGCAGACACGCTGGGTGTGATGCCCACCGCGAAGATGAAGCACAAAAGCGCAATCGTCAATCCTGTTCGCATCGTTCTCCTTTTCAGAGACCGGTCGGGTTTGGAAAACCCGACCGGACTTGCTCCCGCTTTGTAAAAAGCAATTGGCAACTTGGCAACTAGTGTCGTGTTCAAGCCAAGAAGAATTTATCCAACGCATCTTGATCGTCCGTAAATCCCCAACCCTCGCCAACCTGACCTTGATCGTTGAGACGCATGATGTGCGCGCCGCGCAGATCAACGTGATGCCCCTTGCGCGTACCTTTCAAATTAAAAGTCGCCACAACATAATTGCCGTTGACCATCACATCCTCGAGTTCGAAATCCCAGCGCGTCAGCGGCGCCATACGCGACGGCATGACCTGGGTGTATTCGTCATAGCCGCGATAATCGCCGGAGACAGGATTGTGCCCGGGAACGTGCCAGACAATCTCGCGTGAGATCGTGGCGTTTTCTTCGGCGTCACCGCGATACATGCGGCGCACGGCTTCAAGATTTCGTTTGTCCTGTTCGGTCATTGGCTGGTCTCCTTCCAGACCGGGTTCGCCGTGTCCTGCGGTTCCTCGGACGCATGCAAGTACCCTAACCGCCACTTGTCATCTATCTTACGCCAAAGGATGGAAATGATCGTCTTGCCTGAAGTCTTCGATTCGCCGGTATTCATATGGGTTGTTTCGGTCGCGACCAGGGTCGCCATAACATTGGATTCATCGAGAATGAACATTTCTCTACTGGCGACCTGGTAATCAATGGATGCAAGACCCTTGCCCATGGCGGCGGCAATGCGCGCGCTCAATTCGCTGTATGTTTTCATCTCGCCGTTCCAAATGTTTCGATACTCTGGCGAGTTCAAATGCATCCCCACACCCCTGGCTAAATCGCCGGTTCTGAGAGAACCCAAGAGGTCGTTCTCGGCTTGAATAACCTGCGCTTCTATGTCGTTCATTTCTTCCTCCCGTGGGTTGGCAGTGCAAATGAAATGCGACCCAAGTGGCGTCGCCCAACGCTCCGGTTCAGCCGCGCGCGTGGAGCGATGCGGAACGCAGGGCGGCTACACGCACAGCTACGCCGCCCAGTGCATTACACCATTAACAGTGAGCAGGACGCTAATTCCCTCCAACCTGATAACATCCTGCTCAGACCATCTTCTCACTACTTGACCTTGACCGTGCAGCTCTATTGTCCAGGCGGGCGGTAGTTGACGGTCTGCTTCGTCGCTTGGTCAACCTCTTCCGGTGAAATGAGGACCGTCGTTCGCGCCTTCACGGCTCCGCTCGCGTTGACCGCCAGCGCCACGGCAGACGCGTTCACGTTGTTTGGCAAATCTACGATGACGAAAAAGTCGTCGCTGCCAAAAGCAAAGTAAAATCCCTCCAGTCGCCCACCCATCCCCTTGGCTAATTGCTCGACGGCTTCCCGGCGTTTCAACCCGCCATCTTTCAGCAGACCCTTCAGACCCTGCTCCGTGTAGGAGCCTTGAAATAGATATTTCGGCATTTGCTTTCCCCTTTCAAGATTCTGCCGTAGCCCGATTATTCGACTACCCCAGGTTCAACACACCGCGTTATTCAGACTTACGAAGTTTCCAAAAACTTCGTAAGTCTGAACGCCCTCAATGCTGCGCGACTTGCCGTTACTTACCTGGCATCGGCGCTAATCCCAACTGCATCATCATCCCAGCCATGTCGGGATAAGTGTGAATCTCCACTGCTTTGCCACTGCGGAATCGCACAAAGTAGGTTCCTTTGCCATGGATCGTTTTGCCGGTGGCGGGCAGCGTCGGCGCGCCCGGCGCCATCTGCAACGGACCCGTGTTAGTGCCGGTGAACTCCAACTCGGCGGCAATCTGATCCTCCGTGGCGACGCGATTCTTTACCACCACCGTCATATCCGGAAATGGGGTGAACCAGTTCTTGATGTACTCACGCACCGCGGCTTTGCCGCGCATGGCGTTCGGAGTACTGACATCATTCCACACCACATCGTCGGACAAGACTGCCAGAGAACGGTCTGCGTCATGGTTGTTCCACGATGCAATAAACTCATCGTCCAACTTGATATTATCTTGGATAGACACGGTCGTCTCCTTATCTTGATCTGGGTATGGTCGAACAAACCGTTGCCGAGTCTGTTCGAGCCACACGCACATGGGTTAATCAAATGTTGAGTAAGCGCGGAGATACTCCGCTGCACATGTCCTTATAACGCGACTCCCTTCTCTTTCAGAATCTGCCACACCTTGGGTGGCGTGATCGGAATGTCAATGTTTGTGACACCCAGGTGCGCAAGCGCGTCCACGACTGCATTCGCAATCGCGGGCGGCGCGCCCACCGTCGCCGATTCGCCGACGCCTTTCGCGCCGAGCGGATGATGCGGCGAAGGCGTCACCGTCTTGTCGAGTTCCCAATGCGGCGTCTCCATCGCGGTTGGCAAAAGATAATCCGAGAATGAACCGGTAAGATTCACCCCGTTTTCGTCGTAGACGATTTCCTCCATCAACGCCGGCGCCATGCCCATCGTCAAGCCGCCGTGAATCTGTCCATCCACGATCATCGGGTTGATGATGTTGCCGCAATCGTCCACCGCGACGAAACGGCGAATCTTGACCTGCCCCGTGCCGCGATCAAGATCCACAACGCAGATGTACGCGCCGAACGGGAATGTGAGATTCGGCGGATCATAGTAATCCACTGCTTCCAACCCGGCTTCCATCCCGAGCGGATGATTCGTGTACGCGGCGAACGCGATTTCCTGAATCGTTTTGGCGCGGTCGGGCGAACCTTTCACGAAAAACTTGCCGCGCTCCCAAACCAGGTCGTCCTCGCGCGCTTCAAGCAGATGCGCCGCGATCTTTTTCGATTTCTCCCGAATCTTGCGACACGCCATCGCCGCCGCCGCGCCCGCCGTCGGCGTCGAACGCGAGGCGTACGTGCCCAGTCCGTACGGCGCTGTGTCGGTATCGCCTTCTTCGACCGAGATGTCGTCTTCCGGAATTCCCAGTTCATGCGCGATGATTTGCGCGTACGTCGTCTCGTGTCCTTGCCCTTGCGATTTCGTGCCGAAGCGCGCGATCACTTTGCCGGTCGGGTGAATGCGAATTTCCGCCGAGTCGAACATCTTGATGCCCAGGATGTCGAACGTGTGCGATGGACCCGCGCCGACAATTTCCGTGAACGTCGAAATGCCGATGCCCATCAACTCGCCGCGCTTGCGTTTCTCGGCTTGCTCGACGCGCAACAAATCATAGCCGATGATTTGCTTGGCTTTTTCCAGCGCGCCTGCATAGTTGCCGCTATCGTACTCCCAGCCGAGCGCGGACTTGTACGGAAATTTTTCCGGCGGAATGAAATTCCGCATTCGCACATCCGCCGGGTCCATGTTGAGTTGATGCGCGAGAATGTCCACCATGCGTTCGATGGTGTGCACCGCTTCGGTCACGCGGAACGAACAGCGATACGCGATGCCTCCCGGCGGTTTGTTGGTGTACACGCCGTCCACTTCAGCGAACGCCTTTTGGAAATCGTACGAGCCGGTGCAGATCGAGAACAATCCCGCCGGGAATTTGCTGGGATTCGCCGCCGAATCGAACGCGCCGTGATCGGCGATGGTGTTGATTTTCAACGCGGTGATCTTGCCGTCTTTGCGCGCGCCGAGTTCGGCGTGCACGTGATAGTCGCGCGCGAACGAATCGGCAATCAGATTCTCCGTGCGGTCTTCGATCCATTTGACCGAGCGACCGGTCAGGACGGACGCGGCAATCGCGATGACATACCCAGGATAGACCGGCACCTTGCCGCCGAATCCGCCGCCAATGTCCGGCGAGATCACGCGGATTTTGTTTTCCTGCAAACCCAGGTGTCCCGCGACGAGCGCGATGACCGTCCGAATCGCGTGCGGCGCTTGCGTCGTCATGTACATCGTGAGTTTGCCTTCGGTCGCGTCCCAGGATGCGACGCAGCCGCACGTTTCAATCGAGGCGACGTGGATGCGCGGGATGTACATATCTTGCTTGACGACGACATCCGCCTTGTTCATTTCCGCGTCCGTCGCCGCCAGATCACCGACTTGCCAATGCCAGATGCGATTCGTCTTTTCCGCGCGGTCGAAACGAATCACCGGCGCGTTCGGTTGGAGCGCGAAGAACGGATCCACGACCGGCGTCAACGGATCGTAATCCACGTCGAGCGCGGCGACGCCATCCGCCGCCGCATAGCGCGAGGTCGCTACGACCGCGGCGACTTCTTGCCCATAGTACATCACCGTATCCACCGGCAAGACCATCTGCTTGTCGCTCATCAACGTCGGCATCCAATGCAGATTGTATTTCTCCAAGTCCTTGCTGGTGATGACGGACAGAACGCCCGGAATTTTTGTGGCGGCATCCGTGTTGATGCTATTGATGCGCGCGTGCGCGAGCGGACTACGCACGATATCGAGCCACAACATGCCGGGCAGTTTGATATCGTCAATGTAATTACCCTTGCCGCGAATGAAACGCGCGTCCTCTTTGCGTTTCACATCGGCGCCCATTCCATGCGCAATGGCAGCCATCTTCATTCACCTCCGCCCTGGACGCGCACGGGAACGCGCTCGGGTTCTTGTTGCGGGGCAGTGACTGGCGCAACCGCGGTCGGTCGTTCGACCGGCGCGGGTTGTGCCGCGTACATTTTTTGCGCCGCGTAGCGAATCGCTTTGACGATATTCATGTACCCGGTGCAACGACACAGATTGCCGGAGATCGCCCAGCGAATTTCTTCTTCCGTGGGATTGGGATCCTGGGTCTTGGTCAAAAAGGCGTACGCGGTCATCTCCATGCCCGGCGTGCAGAACCCACACTGCAAACCGTGCTCCATGTGAAAGCCCTCTTGCAACGGATGCAGTTTGCCGTCGCCCAGGTTCGCCAATCCTTCGACGGTCAGGATGCGCGCGTCGTTGGCTTGCACGGTGAACAACGTACACGACTTGACCGCTTTACCATTCATGACGACGGTACATGCGCCGCAGGAGGTGGTGTCGCAACCAACGTGCGTGCCGGTGAGATTGCAGACATCGCGCAGAAAATGCGCGAGCAACAAACGCGGCTCGACCTCGGTGTCCACCTCGGCGCCATTGACGACCAAATGGATTTTTTCACCCATCGTTAACCTCTCGCTCTCTCCAACGCCTTGTTGATCGCGCGCAGCGTGAGCACGCGCACGAGATTGCGTTTGTATTCTTCCGATCCGCGCAAATCCGCCGAGGGCGCGCAATCCGCTTGCGCGAACTGCGCCGACTGCGCGATCAATGTATCGTCCGGCATTTTGCCGCGCAACACATCTTCCGAGCGCGCTGCGCGGATCGCCGTCGGTCCGACATTCGTCAAACCGATGCCGACCTGCTGAATCTTGCCGGCGGTATCCAAATTCAATTGCACGGCAACGCCGGCGGTCGCGAAATCGCCGACCTTGCGTTCCATTTTCACGTACGCGCCGCCGTTGCGCGCGGGCGGCACGGGGAGACGCACCTCGGTGAGAATTTCGTCGGAAGTGAGTGTGGTAGTAAACAAGCCGATGAAGAATTGGTCAATCGGAATGACGCGCTCGCCTTTTACGCCGGTCGCCACGACCTCCGCGCGATATGCGAGCATGGTCGCTGGGTGATCGTTCGCGGGATCGGCGTGGGCGAGGTTGCCGCACACGGTGGCGCGATTACGCACGAGGGGATCGGCAATCGCGCGCGCGGTCTCGCGCAAGAGAGGATATTTTTCGCGGATGATCGGCGCGTTGTCGAGGTCGTCCTCGCGCACCGTAGCGCCGATGTGAAGCCAACCGCTTGCTTCACGAATGTAACCCAGCCCGACGATGTTGTTGATGTCCACGAGAAGCGGCGGCGTCGCGAGCCGGAATCGCATCAGGGGAATAAGACTTTGCCCGCCGGAGAGGATTTTGGCGTCCTGGTTCGATTGCAAGAGCGCAATCGCTTCGGGGACACTCTTCGGGGAAATGTACTGAAACTCTGCGGGAATCATACTCAACCACCTCCTTCAGTGGCAGGAACATCCCTGTTCCAAATCGCTCTGCCAACATCGGCAAAGCGTGATCGAAAGCGCGACCATCGGCGCGCTATTTCACTTGAGTCGAAGGAAAGAAGATTGCCCGCGTCCCCGGAGGATGTGAGGGAGATTAGAACAGAGGACTATAAAGAGTTTACAAGTACCGCAGAAAAGTAACACCATTATACGTCTAGACAAAACTCCGGTCAATCGGTCTACTTGTGAAATGCGTTAAAGTCTGATAAAAGATTTCGCGCCGCGTCCAACCGCCAAATTACGTACACCATGGACGATCTGACGGGAGACACGTGTCCGGTTAACGCGGCTTGCAGAAGGCAGACGATGCTAGAGAGGTTAAGGATTACTTTTAGAATCGGATTTTGTAGAGACGTGACACGCTTCGCGAACGTCTCTACAAAATCCGAAATTCCAAATCATTTTCTTAACGTCTATAGAGAGCACCGGCTCTGCGCGAGACCTTCCTCGCCGAAACCATCACGCTCCCAATTTCTTCTATTACCGTCCCCACCTTATCACGTACATCAACCTAGGTTCACATCGCCGCGCGGCGTTCGCGAGTCAAACGCCGTTTGATTTTCCTGGGTCGCGACAAAACCGGTCTTGACGCCTTTGCGAAAACCCGCTCGTTCGTAAAACCGATGCGTTTCCTCGCGTTTGGAACTGGTGAGCAACATGACCTTGTAGCAATTCTTCGCCCACGCGATTTGCAAAGCATGGCGCAGCAACTCGGTACCGACGCCCTTTTGCCGGTACTCGGCATGCGTCACGACATTTTCGATCAAGCCATACGGACGCGCGCCGCGGGTTAGATTCGGAATGATCGCGAGCGTGCAAGACGCTATCAGTTTGCTGTCACACTCGGCGACCAGGCAGTCCAACCTGGGATCATTCACGATGTCGTTCCACACTTGGTGAAGCAGGTCATCGCTCGGCAATGGCGCGTCAACGGCGTGCAAATGCCGGTACAATTCCAACAGAGCTGGTAATTCATTTCGATTGATCGTACGAATTTTTATTTCCACTGTACCCATCGCAGAAAAACTGATTACTCTGTTTTCAAACGATACCCGACACCGGGTTCGGTGATGATATAGCGCGGGCGTGACACATCGGCTTCGATTTTGCGGCGCAAGTTGCTGATGTTCACGCGCAACATGTGCGTCTCGGATTCATAGCCCGCGCCCCACACTTGGCGCAAGAGTTGATGATGAGTGAGTACTTTGCCGGCATTCAAAACTAACACGCGTAACAGGTCGTACTCGGTCGGCGTCAACGTCACTGCTTGTCCTGCCAACGTCACGACGCGCCGCTCCAGATCAATCGTCAACGCATCCACCGTGAACGCCGGTTGCGTCGCGGGCTGAAGCGTATGCCGCATCGCCACGCGAATGCGCGCCAACAATTCGCCGATGCCGAATGGTTTGGTGAGATAATCGTCCGCGCCCGCATCCAGCGCGGCGACCTTGTCCGATTCGTGTTCGTGCACGGAAAGAATGATGATCGGAATCTTACTCCACTCGCGCAACCGCTGGGTAACTTCAAGCCCTTCGATATCCGGCAAACCCAGGTCAAGAATAACCAGGTCGGGACGATGAGTAATCACTGCGGACAACGCTTCTTGCCCCGTCGCGACATCGAACACCGTAAAGCCGTGCGCCGCGAGCGACGTACGCAAAAATCGTCGAATGGACAACTCGTCATCCACGACCAACACGCGCGGATTGGAGTCGCTCACGCGCTTGCCTCCTTCGCCAATGGCAACGTCACCGCAATGATGGTCCCGCCGCCATCGCGATTTTCCGCGCGAATCGCGCCGCCGTGCGCTTCGACAATTCCCTTGCAGATGGATAGACCCAGCCCGGTGCCCGCCGCCTTGTCGGGACGATGCACGCGAAACGATTTGTCGAACTTGCGCGTGGCAATCGGCACGAGTCGTCGCGGGTTCTCTGCGCGTTCGACGCGAAAGAATTTGTCGAACACGCGCGTGAGGTTCTCGCGCGGAATGCCAATCCCGCGATCCTTGACCTGGATTTGCAACGCCGCGCCTTGCACGCGCGCGGCTATTTCGATTGGCGTATCAGCGAACGAGTACTTGAGCGCGTTATCGAGCAGGTTTACCAACACCTGGACGATCAGCGCAAAATCCATCGGCACGAGCGGCAGGTCGGGAGGAATATCCACGTTGACACTTCGCTCGGCGATGCGATTCCCCAGCCGATCCAAAGTCGAGCCGATCAGATCCTGGACATCACACGGTTCTTTCTTCAGTCGAATCGCGCCGGCTTCGATCCGCGTCATGTCGAGCAGATTGCCGACCAGCCGATTCAATCGTTCGGCTTCGCCCAGCGCGGTCTCGATGAGATTGCGGCGATTGGCGGCATCCAGATGTGAATTCTCTTCCTGCAAACTGCTCAACGCGCCCGTAATCGAAACGAGCGGCGTGCGGAGTTCATGCGAGATCGAATCGAGGAGCGCCGTTTGAAGTTTCTCGGTCGCTTGAATCAAGTGCGCCTGGCGCGCTTGCTCGTGAAGCTGGGCGCGCTCAATCGCGAGCGCGGTTTGATTCGCGAACGATTCGAGCAAGTGGCGTTGTTCCGCCGTGAGATGCGGACCCGCGCTAGGCGGCTTGACGCCCAGCACGCCGACAACCCCGCGCGAAGTTTTGAGCGGCGAGCACCGAATCGTCGCGGCGGGCAAGGTATCCGTACCGCGTCCGGCGGGTTCGCCATGTTGAAACGACCAGGTCGCAACGGCAAGCTCATCTTCGCTGATTGCAAAACCAGTCGTCGTCATGCGCGGCTTGAGCGCCTCGCCCTCCGGCAACAGAATCACCATCTCACGGCTGAAGGTTTGACTGATGTGCTGAATCGCCGCGCGCAAAATATCTTCCACACCATTGCTCGCCGCAAGGTCGCGCGTGAATCCGTACAGTTCCGCCGTCTGCGCTTCGCGTTGCTGGGCGGCTTGGGCTTGCTCGCGGACACGTACCGTCAACGCGCTAATCACAATACCGACCACCAACAAGCCGGCGAAGGTCAACAAGTACTGCGCGTCATAAACGACGAAGGTAAGATAGGGCGGCACGAAGAAAAAATCGAACGCGAGCACGCTGAGCACCGCGGCAAGAATCGAAGGTCCGCGTCCCAGGTAAATCGCGGCGACGACCACCGTCGCGAGATACACCATGACCAAATTCGTCGGCGTGATGTTGCCGTGCAACGGCGCGCCGAGCAAGGTCCCGATGGCAACCAGACCCAGACTCTGCGCATACCGGCGCAGCGGGCGATGCGGTCGCCACCCTTCCGTTTCGATCACCGGCGATACATCCCCTTCGCCGCTGATCACGTAAACGTCAATGCGTCCGCTTTGGCGAATGAGTTGATCCACGATCGAGCCGCGCACCAATTCGATCCAACGCGAACGCACCGGCTTGCCCGCGATGATTTTAGTGATGTTGTGCGAACGCGCGTAATTGATGATCGTCTCCGCGACGAGCGGACTCGTCACCGTCAACACTTTCGCACCCAGCTCTTCCGCCAAGTCGAGCGCCTGCACGATTCGATTGCGTTGCGCCGGCGGCATCTGCGCGTGTTCCGGCGGTTCGATGTACACAGCGAACCATTCGGCTTGGAGGTCTTCGGCGAGCCGGCGCGCGGTGCGAATCAATCGCTCGCTCAACGCGCCCGGGCTGACGCACACGAGCAAGCGTTCGGCGGCGGGCCAGGGACCGGGAATCGCGCGCGTTTCCATGTACGCGCGCATTTGGTCGTCCACGCGATCCGCGGTGCGGCGCAAAGCGATCTCGCGCAAGGCGGTCAAGTTGCCTTTGCGAAAAAACTTTTCAATCGCACGCGCGGCTTGATCCGGCACATAGACCTTGCCGTCTTTCAATCGCTGAAGCAATTCATCCGGCGAAAGGTCAATCAATTCGATTTCGTCGGCTTCGTCGAGCACGCTATCGGGGATCGTTTCGCGAACGATGACGCCGGTAATTTGCGCGACGACATCGTTCAGACTTTCGAGATGCTGAATGTTGAGCGTCGTGTAAACATCAATCCCGGCGGCGAGAAGTTCGAGCACGTCGAGGTACCGCTTGGGGTGGCGCGCGCCCGGCGCGTTCGTGTGCGCGAGTTCGTCCACGAGCGCGATCTGCGGTTTGCGCGCGAGCACGGCATCCACATCCATTTCGGCGAGGAGCGCGCCGTGATATTCGATGGGCTGGCGCGCGATGATTTCCAGACCAGCGACCAGCGCGTCGGTTTCCGCGCGCTTGTGCGTTTCGACGTACCCGATGACGACGTCAACGTGGTCGGCTCGGCGCGCGCGTGCGGCTTCGAGCATCGCGTATGTTTTGCCGACGCCGGCGGCATAGCCCAGGAAAATTTTGAGTTTGCCGCGCGCTTGCTGTTTTTCTTCTGCTTGCACGCGCGCGAGCAACTCATCGGGATTCGGGCGCGGATGTTCTTCCATATTCAATCGAAGGATGAAGGATGAAGAATGAAGGATGAAGAAGGGAACCACAGGAACTGAGGGAAATTGTGCTCTTCATCCTTCATCCCTCTGACTCCTGCCTTTATTTTACCACATCCAACGCCAAATTGAGTTGAAGAACATTCACGCGCGGCTCACCCAGGATTCCGAATTGACGGTCCTCGGTAAACTTGACTACGAGCGCGCGCGGCTGCGCCTCGCTCAATCCGCGCGCACGCGCGACGCGCGAAACTTGGTACAGCGCGGCGGCGACACTGATGTGCGGATCGAGTCCACTGCCGGACGCAGTGACCAAATCCACCGGGATGGGCGCGGTGTTATTGGGATCCGCTGCGCGCAACGCGTCCCTGCGCGCTTGCGCCGCCGTCACAAGCGCCGGGTTCGTCGGTCCAAGATTGGAACCGGACGATGCCGCCGCGTTGTAGGGCAACGGCGATGTCGCGGACAAACGCCCCCAGAAATATCTTGGATCGTCGAAGGACTGACCGACGAGCGACGAGCCAGCCACGCGTCCATCCTTGACGATCAAACTGCCATTCGCTTGACCTGGGAAAACAATTTGCGCGATGCCGGTCACGATCAACGGATAGATCACACCAGTGATGATCGTCATCAGCGCAAGCAGCATAATCGCCGGTTTCAATTGCGCTACCATTTTTCGTTATCCGTTTCCTGGGTCGGTCGCGCCGGCACGCGCAGCACGGGGCGTAGCATTGGAGACCGAATCACCTCACCCGAATTTTGATCCGCGCGGGCAGACTTGGGATTGAAGACCGTGATCCGCAGATCGTCCACCGTTCCGGTGCGCTCCATTTCGTACCACTCCAAGCGACCACGGTTGAATTGAACCCAGGCAAACATCGCGCTAAACATCAGTGCGATAATCGCCGCAAAGACGATTTCCCGTGAGACGCCGGGCAAAGGCGTAAGCTCTTCGCTCAACCCTAACCCAATCACCACCGGAATCACCAAATACAATTGCCACCAAGCCGGTTTACGCGATTTCATACATCCTCCTACACCAAATGCAGCGCGACCAAAATCAAATCAATGATTTTGATCCCAATGAACGGTGCAATGACGCCGCCGACGCCATAGATCAACAGATTGTCGCGCAAGAGTTGCGCCGCGCCGACTGGACGATACGGCACGCCGCGTAACGCCAGCGGAATCAGCGCGACGATGATTAGCGCGTTGAAGATGACCGCCGACATGATCGCGCTCTCCGGCGTCGTCAGCTGCAGTATGTTGAGCACATTTAGAGCTGGGTAAGTTGTTGCAAAGGCAGCTGGAATGACAGCAAAGTACTTGGCAACGTCGGAGGCAATTGAGAACGTGGTCAACGCGCCGCGCGTCATCAACAACTGTTTTCCGATTTCCACAATGTCAATCAACTTGGTCGGATTGCTGTCGAGATCAATCATGTTCGCGGCTTCGCGCGCGGGTTGCGTGCCGGTGTTCATCGCCACGGCGACATCCGCTTGCGCGAGCGCGGGCGCATCGTTCGTCCCATCGCCGGTCATCGCGATCAGACGACCGCCTTGCTGATATTCGCGGATCAATTTCAGTTTCGTTTCCGGCGTTGCCTGCGCGAGAAAATCGTCAACGCCGGCTTCCGCCGCGATCGCAGTCGCGGTGAGCGGATTGTCGCCGGTGATCATTACCGTCTTGATGCCCATTTTGCGGAGATGCGCGAAGCGTTCCTTGATGCCGCCTTTGACAATGTCCTTGAGATGAATCACGCCGAGCGCGTTGCCATTGCGCGCGACGACGAGCGGCGTCCCACCATTCTTGGCGATGCCTTCAATCGTTCCTTTCAAATCCGGCGGCGCTGGACAATTGTGTTTTTGAATGTAGGCGAGAATCGTATCCGGCGCGCCTTTGCGAATTTCAGTCCCATTGAAATTCACGCCGCTCATCCGCGTCTGCGCGGTGAACGGAATGAATTCCATTCCATCGTACGCCTTGTCGCTCACACCGACGGTGCGCCCGCGCAGTCCGTATTTTTCTTTCGCCAGGACGACGATACTGCGTCCTTCCGGCGTCTCGTCCGCCAACGAAGAAAGTTGCGCCGCCTCAGCCAGATCGTGTTCCGTTATCTTGGCGACCGGGATAAATCCCACCGCTTGCCGATTACCGAGCGTGATCGTGCCGGTCTTGTCGAGCAAAAGCACGTCCACGTCGCCCGCCGCTTCGACCGCGCGTCCCGACAACGCGATCACGTTGCGGCGAATGAGACGATCCATGCCCGCGATACCAATCGCGGACAACAAGCCGCCAATCGTCGTCGGAATCAAACATACGAGCAACGCGACGAGCACCGTGATGGTGATCGGTGTGCCTTGTCCGGCAGATTGAACGCTGTAGAGCGAGAACGCCAGCAGCGTGATGCACACGCCGAGAAAAATAATCGTGAATGCCGCGAGCAAAATATTCAGCGCGATTTCGTTTGGCGTCTTTTGCCGCTTCGCGCCTTCGACCATCGCGATCATGCGATCCAAGAATCCTTCCCCCGGATTCGCGGTGACGCGCACGATGAGCCAATCGGACAAGACGCGCGTGCCGCCGGTGACCGCGCTGCGGTCGCCGCCGGCTTCGCGAATGACCGGCGCGCTTTCGCCAGTGACCGCGCTTTCGTCTACCGACGCGATGCCCTGGATCACTTCGCCGTCGGCGGGAATGATGTCGCCCGGTTCGACGAAAACGACATCGTGTTGTTTCAACGCGGTCGAAGCGACGATTTCGATTTTGGCATTCCGTTTCGGCTCGCGCAGTTTTTTCGCTTGCGTTTCGCGACGCGCGCGGCGCAGCGCATCGGCTTGCGCCTTGCCGCGTCCCTCGGCGAGCGCTTCGGAGAAATTCGCAAAGAGCACGGTGAACCAAAGCCAGATTGAGATCGCGCCGATGAAACCTACCGGCGCTTCGCCTTGCCCGACCAGAGCTTGTGCCCACAGGATCGTCGTCAGCGCACTGCCAACCTCGACGATGAACATGACCGGATTTTTTACCATCCCGCGCGGATCGAGTTTGACGAACGAATCTACGACGGCGCGGCGGTAAATGGTGTTGGGCGCGTCCGCTTTTTTACTAGGCATGATTTATCTCTTTCGTAAAACGTGAATCGTAATCTTCGCGTATCACGCATCCCGTTTTACGTTTCACTCGAGCATCAATTGTTCGACAATCGGTCCGAGCGCGAGCGCGGGAATGAAATTCAACGCAGCGACGATGATGACGATCGCGACGAGCCAGCCGATGAAGAGCGGCGTATGCGTCGGGAGTGTGCCGGCGCTGGGCGGAACTGTTTTCTTGCGCGCGAGCGAACCGGCAAGCGCCAGCATCGGAATCGCGAGCCAGTAGCGCGCGATGAGCATCGCGAGTCCACCCAGGATATTGTAGAACGGCGTGTTCACGCCAAGTCCGGCAAACGCGCTGCCGTTGTTGTTGCCCATCGAAGTGAACGCGTAGAGCACTTGGCTGAAACCGTGTGCTCCTGGGTTCAAGATCGTCGCTCTACCCGCGTCGAGCGAGAGCGCGATGGCGGTAAAACCAAGCACCATCAATGGCATGATCAAAATCGCGAGCGATGCCATTTTCATTTCGTACACTTCGATTTTCTTGCCGAGATACTCCGGCGTGCGCCCGACCATCAACCCTGCGACAAAAACCGCGACGACGACCAGGGCGAGCATTCCGTACAAACCCGAGCCGACGCCGCCAAAGATCACTTCACCCAGGTGCATCATAATGAGCGCGACCATGCCACCGAGCGGCATGTACGAATCGTGCATCGAGTTGACCGAGCCATTCGACGCGGACGTCGTCGCGGTTGCCCAGAGCGCGGAATTGGCGATGCCAAAGCGGACTTCTTTGCCTTCCATATTGCCGCCCTCCTGGGTTTCACTCGCGATTTGATCTATGCCAAGTTTCGCGAGCGCGGGATGCGGACTTGATTCCGCCCACACCGCGATGGCAAGGAACGCGACGAAAATTATCAGCATCGCGGTGAGGATTGCCCAACCCTGGCGTGTATCGCCAACCATTTTTCCAAACGTGTAACACAACGCCGCCGGGATGAGCAGGATCGAAAGCATCTCGAAGAAATTCGATAGCGGCGTCGGATTTTCAAACGGATGCGCCGAGTTCACGTTGAAGAACCCGCCGCCGTTCGTGCCGAGTTGCTTGATCGCGATTTGCGACGCGGCGGGACCAACCGCGATCATTTGCTGGGTCACCGGATTACCATTCGCATCCTGGGTCGCTTGAACGAGATTCGCCGTGACGTACGGACTGAATGTTTGCACGACGCCTTGCGAAACGAGCAAGAGCGCAAGTACGATGGACAACGGCATCAGGATGTACAACGTCGCGCGCGTCAGGTCCACCCAAAAGTTGCCAACCCCCACCCCGTCGCTCCCCCGTTTCACCGGGGAGGGAGTCAGCGCGAATCCGCGAACGATCGCGGCGAGCATCGCCATGCCGGTCGCCGCCGAGACGAAATTCTGGGCAGTGAGCGCGATCATCTGCGTGAGATAGCTCAACGTCGTCTCGCCGCCGTAATTTTGCCAGTTCGTGTTCGTCGCGAAACTTACTGCTGTGTTCCACGCGCCGTCGGGCGACACCGCGCCCAGTCCTGCCGGATTGAGCGGCAAAAATCCTTGCGCGCGTTGAATCACGTACACCACAACGAGTCCCAGGAAATTGAACGCGAGCACCGCGAACGCGTACGTCTTCCAATCCATTTCCATATCGGGCGCAACCCCGCACACGCGATAGATCGCGCGCTCGACCGGACGCAAGAGCGGATCGAGAAAAGTGCGTTCGCCCTGAAACACGTGCGCCATGAACACGCCGAGCGGCTTGACGAGCAGGATCAATACGACAAAGTAGAGCACGATTTGCAGAACGCCAAGAGTCGTCATTAGAACCACTCCGGTTTCAACAACGCGGCGAAGAGATAGACGAGCAATGCGAGCGAGATGATGCCAACGACAAGATACAGAATATTCATGTTACTTGTCCTCCACGCGCTGACACAGCGAAACAAAACCGACCGTCATTACGAGAAAAGTTATCGTAAGCCCAAACAGTAAAAGATCAGGCATGTCAAAATCTCCGCGTCAAATTTCGTCCACGGGGCAGTATACGAGGATGCAAGTCAAGAGAGGGACAAGAAAATAGCCGGCGGTATCAAGAAAGCATAAAGAAATAAGGTGAGGGCGCAAAACAACACACGCAAGTCTGACCTAGGTCAAACTTGCGTGTGTTACGAAAAAAATCAAGATTGGTCGCGGTTAAAGCCGCTACGAAACTGAACCGGTGCGGGATTTCAGCGGAACTGCGGCAGGACGCTCTTTGCCATCGCTTCGAGTCCATCCAGGTCGTCGAGATCGAGCCACTGCAGCATCACGCGTTGCGCGCCGGCTTGCGCGAGTTTACCGAGCTGCTCGACGATTTGATTCGCGACGCCGACGATAATGCCGCGCTCGCGCAATTTTTCGGCGGTTTGCCCGCGCGCGCTGACCTTGCTCTGGACTGCCGCGTCATCGCGACCGAAGACACAGCCAGTCATCACCGAGCGACGCACGGTACGCGGATCGCGCTGGTGCGCGGTGAGGGTTTCGTCGAGCCGCGCGTTGAGCCGCGCGAAATTCGCGGGCGTTTGAAACGTGGCGTTCCACTCGTCCGCGTATCGCGCGGCAAATGCGAGCGTGCGCTTGATGCCATTGCCGCCGATGAGGATGGGGATATGGCGCGCGGGACGCGGTAGCAACATGGC
Organism: Chloroflexota bacterium; assembly: GCA_016219275.1. Taxonomy (NCBI): domain Bacteria; kingdom Bacillati; phylum Chloroflexota; species Chloroflexota bacterium. Next base: position 146,886 of record JACRBM010000056.1, on the reverse strand, counting down.
ATCATTGGTACGAAAGTACTTTCCCGGGAATGTCAGCGGTCGGTCGTCGTCGAGCAAACGCTTGACGATTTGGACCCCTTCCTCAAAGCGCACGAAACGCTCCCCGAGTTCCAAAAGTTCCCATCCATAGTTGGTGTGCTCGCGCGCTTGCCAGCCCGCGCCCAGACCCAACGTCAAGCGTCCGCCGGACAACGCGTCCACGTCGCGCGCCATGCGCGCGGTCAGCGTGGGGTGGCGAAACGAGACCGGTGTGACGAGCGGACCGAATTCGATACGCGTGGTGTTCGTCGCGAGCCACGTGAGCGAGACCCAGAGTTCCAGCGAATCCTTGTCCGGCGGATTCGCGTTCGTAAAATGATCGGAGCGGTACAGTCCGACAAATCCCAAATCTTCCGTGGCTAGCGCAATCCGTTGCCAACGTTCCCAATTCAGTCCATTTTGTCCTTCGACCATGATCGCGATTTCGAGCATGGACACCTCCTTAATCCCACTCGACATCCACATGCTGAATCTTGAGATTACCCCAGTATTGTTCGCGCACGCCGGTAATCCGCGCGCCCAACGCATCGGGCGACGTCGTCACGCGCGCTTGCAATTGCAGACCCAGGGGTTGCGCGACAAACGCGGCGAACGTCGTCGCGAGAATCACATCCGGTAATTTCTTGATGCTCGGCTTGCGTCCGAGCGCCAAGATCGCCGCGAGCGCGGTGAGCAAACCGGCGGCGAGCAGATTCGTGCCGCAGCGCGGATGCACCGCGAGTTTACTCTCGCCGCGTTGTAGGCGCGCCACCGCTTCGCGCGCGGCGATGATCAATTCATCGCGGGCAACCTCGCCATAGATATTAAAACCGGTCGTGTCGGCTTTGCCGACCAACCGCAGATCCGGATTGTGCGCTGTGAGAATGTGGACGGTCGCGTGCTCGATCCCGTGATGGCGCCGCACCGTTCCAATCGGCGCGGTATCCAAAATGTTCGTCATCGTTTCACCTCGCGCGGTATTGTACACTAAAAATTGGAATTTGGAAATTGGCGGTTGGAAATTGGAAGTCGGAAGTTGGAAGTCGGATGAGTTGCGCGTCCGCGACCGATTTCCGAATTTGCCATTTGCCATTCGCTATTCGCCAACTTGTCGTCACGCGGGATTGTGGTATAATCCTGCCGCAAAATTTTGGAGGTTGATGAGTAATGCCTAGACGATATTCTCCTCAGCAAAAAAAACGGGATTGGCGCTGGTATGTGAACATCGGCTTGAATGGCGCCGTCGTGCTTAGTATGGTGATCGGTACAGTACTGATTTTTGCGCCGCCCCAGCCGCCGCCAGTAGCGCCGACGATTGTCGCGCCGACCGCGGGACCGACCCCGATACCAACAGCCACACCCAGGGCGTACGCGTTCGTCGAACCGATCCCCGCGCCGGTCAACGCAAACACGTACTGATTGGTCGTTGAAAAAATCGCGCCGATCAAAAAAGCCGAGCAGCATGTCTCGGCTTTTTTTATTCGCGTTTAGACGCTTTTGACTTTGATGACCTTGGGTTTGATCTCTTCGGCTTTCGGAATCGTCAAGGTCAGCACGCCGTTGTCGAAGGCGGCTTCGGCTTTGTCCGCTTGAATCGCCAAAGCGAGTTCGATCGAACGCGCGAACGGTCCGTAGCGTTGCTCCTGCAACAGGTACGTGCCTTCCTCCTGGGGCGCTTTGTACTCGCCGCGCAGAGTCACCGTGCTCCCCTCGATCGTGATCTCGACATCTGCCGGTTTGACGCCGGGCACGAGCGCACGCACGACAATCGCGTCCTTGGTCGTGAACACGTCCAGCGGCAGGTAAGCGCCCGCTTCGCTCCAGTAGCGCGCCGGGCGCACGACTGAATCTTCAAACAAACGATCCATCGCCTGACGCAACGTCATCATTTCCTTGAAGGGTTCCCAACGCGAGATGCTCATTTTGCCTCCTACTTGGTTTTGACCTTGACGGTCTTGGGTTTGATTTCTTCGCTCTTCGGCACACGCAACGTCAACACGCCATTCTCAAATTCCGCTTCCGCCTTGGCTGATTCGAGACCCGCCGGCAGCATCACGCATCGCGTAAACGAACCCACGCGACGTTCGCGCCGGTGATACGTGGCTTGTTTGATTTCGGTCTCTTGCTGCGTTTCGCCGCGAATCGTCAACGTGTTGCCGGCAATCGTGATTTCAACATCATCCGGTTTGACGCCGGGCAAGGTCGCTTGGACCACGACGTGATCTTTCGTTTCGTACAGATCCATCGCGAACTCGGTCGCGAAGGTTGGCGCCATCCAACCACGCGCGTTGAGGAACGAATCCTCAAACAAGTGATCCATCGCATCGCGCAGAGTCGTTACTGGTCGAAACGGTTCCCATCGAATTAACGCGCTCATTGTCTTCCCCCTTTTTTATCTGGTCGCTTTTCGGCGAATTACATTTTCGGCTGGATTATACAACTATCATTTTTGTTTGTCAATAGGTTTGATAATGATTTTATCAACTTTTATCATAAAGTTAAAGTAAAATACATTGACATAGATTATGTTGGGTGGTATAATCGCGCCAGAAGACCGGGCGAGGGAGTGGTGATGGATTACAAGGATTATTATCAAATTCTCGGCGTGCCCAAGGATGCCAGCGAGAAAGACATCAAGCAAGCGTACCGCAAATTGGCGCGCAAATATCACCCGGATGTGAACCCTAGCAACAAAGCCGCGCAGGAAAAATTCAAGGAAATCAACGAAGCGAACGACGTGCTTTCCGACCCGGAAAAGCGCAAAAAGTACGACATGCTCGGTTCGAACTGGCAACAGTACGAACAATATCAACGCGCGGGCGGGCAGGGTCCGTTTCAATGGGGCGGCGGTCAGTATCGCACTGTGACGCAGGACGATTTCGAAAATATTTTCGGCGGACTCGGCGGCGATGATGCCGGCGGCGTATCCGATTTCTTTCGCACGTTTTTTGGCGGCGGCTTTGGCAACGCGCGCGCGGGCGTGCGACCGCGCCGCGGGCAAGACATCGAGCAAGCGATTGAGATTCCGCTCGAGGACGCGTATCGCGGCGTGACGCGCGTTCTGCAAAAAGAGGGACGCCGGCTCGAAGTAAAAATTCCGGCGGGCGTAAAATCGGGATCGAAAATTCGACTCGGCGGCGAAGGAATGCCCGGCGTGAGCGGCGCGCCCGCCGGCGATCTGTACTTGCGAATTCAAATCGCGCCGCACGCGCTCTTTGAACGCCAGGGCGATGATCTGTACGTCCAAGTGCCGGTCGAGTTGTACACCGCGCTGCTCGGCGGCGAGGCGAGTGTGGCGACGCTCAAGGGTAAACTCGCGCTCAAGATTCCGCCGGAGACGCAAACTGGCAAAACGTTTCGTCTCGCCGGGCAAGGGATGCCGCGCATGAATCAAGAAAACGCGTTCGGCGATCTGTACGCCAAAGTGCGCGTCGTGTTGCCGGAAAATTTGTCGGCAAAGGAACGCGGCTTGTTCGAAAAATTGGCGGAATTGCGGAGGAAGTAAATGATCTTTGATTTTCACAACGACGATGAACCGATCTACGTGATTAGCGTCGCCGCGCGTTTGGTCGAGATGCATCCGCAAACGTTGCGGTACTATGAGCGCGCCGGGTTGCTCAAGCCGACGCGGTCGTCCGGCAAGATTCGGCTCTACTCGCGCCGCGAGATCGAGCACCTCCGGAAGATTCAGCGGCTGACGAACGAACTGGGTGTGAATCTCGCCGGCGTCGAAATCATCATCGAACTAACCGAGCGACTCGAGCAGATGGAAAAGCAAATGCACGCGCGCGAACAGGAATTGTTGGGCGAGATCGAACGTCTGCGAAAGATGTTGGGCACATTATCGTAGGGCAAGTTTCCAACTTGCCTACTTTTCAAGGAGAACACTCGATGGCAACTCAGGACGAAAGATTGGCGCTCAAGGTTCGCGCCATGCTGAACACGTACACGCCGCTCCGCGTGTGGTCTGATCGAATCGCCGTGGAAACACGCGACGGTACAGTCACCCTTGCCGGCGTCGTGCGCACGCGCGCGACAAGCCAAATCGCGGAACAACTCGCGCGCGGCGTCCCCGGCGTTACACGCGTCGTGAATCAACTCGTTGCCGACGACGCGGTCGAAATCGCGTTGGCGGGCGCCTTGGCGAACGATACGCGCACCCAAGGCGGTTTTCCTGGCATTCAAGTTGGCGTTGTGTTCGGCGTGGCGTACCTTAAAGGATTGGCGCGCAACCAGACGCTGAAAGACGCGGCGGCAGAAATCGCAGGCAAGGTATTGGGCGTACAACACGTTTCGGACGAAATCGCCGTCGTCGCGTAACATCGTAGGGGCGACTCGCGTGGTCGCTCCTACCAAAGGATTTGAATGATTCCAGTCGGTGACGACAATCCGTCGCGACGTGTGCCAGTGGTGAATTGGTCTCTGATCGCGATCAACATATTCGTGTTCCTGTACGAACTAACGCTACGTCCACGCGCGCTCGACCGCTTGTTCGCGACGTGGGGCGTGATGCCAAACGAAGTGTGGTATTTGTTCGCACATCCGCTCAACACGCCGCTCGACGTGTGGTTGTCGTTATTCACGTCCCAGTTCTTGCACGGCGGCTGGGCGCACATTATCGGGAATATGTTGTTTCTGTGGGTGTTCGGCGACAACATCGAAGACGCACTCGGTCATTTCACGTACCTCGCGTTTTATCTGGCGAGCGGCGTCGCCGCGGCGTTCGCACAAGCGTTCGTTTCGGGAGCGAGCAACATTCCGTCCATCGGCGCGAGCGGCGCGATTGCCGGCGTGCTTGGCGCATATTTGTTGATGTATCCGTTCTCGCGCATTCGGATTTTGATTCCGTTGTTCATTTTATTCTGGACGATTCAATTACCGGCATTGATCGTCATTGGGTGGTGGTTCGTGCAACAATTCTTTTACGGCGTCGGTTCGCTCGGCGAAGCCGGGATGGGCGGGATTGCATTTTGGGCGCATATCGGTGGATTCGTCGCCGGCATCGTTTTAATTTTGCCTTTCCTGGGACGGGCGCGGCAACGCCGGCGCGTGCCGCGTTATTATTCGTCGTATGACGAGGCGAATTGGGGGTGAGTATGACAGACGACCAACAAGCGCGGATCAAACAATTGATCGGAAATATCCAAGTCGAATTTGGCGATTCGGTTGGGGCACTGTTGCAGGAAGTTAACCACATCCGCCTCAAGGACAATGGTACACTTTTAGCAAAAGCCGCCGTCGAACGCGATAGCATCCGCTGGACCTTGGAGTGGCACGAGGGACCGATCCAGTTTGATCTGAACGTGGTCGCCGCCATAGAAGATGATGGACGTTATGCAAAGATCGCGCGCGTGTGGGTGCAACGCCACGCCACCACCCCGCTCGATTACGATGGGCACACGCCGACAACGCGAATGCGCCGGCTCACTGCGCTCTCACTCGCCGAAATTCGCGAGGCGATTGAAGCAGAATGGGGATAGCAACGGACGAGGAACGGATAAACGGAAAAACGGATGAAGGTCGAGCAAGGTTGCTGAGCACCCCAGGGTGCTCAGTTCCATATCACAGGAGTTTTGAGCTATGGCTTTCAACTTGAACAAATTAACTGAAAAAGCGCAGGAAGCAGTGGTTGCCGCGCAAGAACTCGCGCAGAATAATCAGCACAGTCAAATCGAGCCGGAGCATTTGCTCGCAACTTTGCTCGCGCAGAGCGATGGCGTCGTACCACAAATCATCAGCGCGCTCGGCGCGAATCCGGAAAGCATCGCGCAACAAGTCGGCGGCGAACTGAATCGCTTGCCGAAGGTGTCGGGCGCAACGCAACAAATCGGCGCGTCGCAACGATTGTCGCGCGTGCTCGACAACTCGCTTCAGCAAGCGAGCAATTTGCATGACGAGTACGTTTCGACCGAGCATCTTTTGCTCGCGTTGATTGATGCGGGCGGGTGGGCGTCGGGACGAACGCCCCTACAAAACGCCGGCATCACGCGCGACGCGGTGCTCAAGGCGTTGACCCAGATTCGCGGCAACCAGCGCGTCACGTCGCAGAATCCAGAGACGACATACCAGGCACTGCAAAAGTACGGGCGCGATCTCACCGATCTCGCGCGCAAAGGCAAACTCGATCCAGTCATCGGGCGCGATGAAGAAATCCGACGCGTGATGCAAATCTTGTCGCGGCGCACGAAAAATAATCCGGTGTTGATCGGCGAACCAGGCGTCGGCAAGACCGCGATTGCGGAAGGACTCGCGCAGCGCATCGTGCGCGGCGATGTGCCGGAGCCGCTGAAAAATAAACGCGTCGTCCAACTCGATATGGGCGCGCTCGTCGCGGGCGCGAAATATCGCGGCGAGTTTGAAGAACGGCTCAAAGCCGTGCTGAAAGAAATCACGACGGCGGCAGGGCAAATCATTTTGTTCATTGACGAGATTCACACCGTCGTCGGCGCGGGCGCGGCGGAAGGCGCGATGGACGCGAGCAACATGCTCAAGCCGATGCTCGCGCGCGGCGAACTGCACACCGTCGGTGCGACGACGCTCGACGAATATCGCAAGCACATCGAAAAAGACGCTGCACTCGAACGACGTTTTCAGCCGGTCATCGTCGGTGAGCCAAGCGTCGACGACACGATTTCGATTTTGCGCGGACTGAAAGAACGGTATGAAGTGCATCACGGCGTCCGCATTCGCGATAGCGCGCTCGTCGCAGCGGCAGTCTTGTCGAAACGCTACATCACCGATCGGTTTTTGCCGGACAAGGCGATTGACCTGGTGGATGAATCCGCGTCGCGCTTGCGAATGGAAATTGATTCGATGCCCGCCGAACTCGACGAGATCACGCGGCGCATCAAGCAACTCGAAATCGAACGCGTCGCGCTGCAAAAAGAAAAAGACGCCGCGTCACGGGAACGATTGTCGCGGCTCGACAAAGAACTTGCCGACCTGCGCGAAAAATCGAACGCACTCACCGCGAAATGGAAACAAGAGAAAGATGTGATTACCCAGTCGCGCGCGTTGAAAGAGGAACGCGAGAACGTCCTGCATCAACTCGAACACGCGGAACGCGAATCGAAACTCGAAGAAGCGGCGCGATTAAAGTACGGCACGCTCGCGGAACTCGACAAGAAAATCGCGGCGCAGCAATCGCATCTCGCCGAAATCCAAAAGACCGGCTCGTTGTTGAAAGAAGAAGTGAGCGAGGAAGACATCGCCCAAGTCGTCGCGAAATGGACGGGCATCCCAGTTTCGCGTTTGATGGAAGGCGAGGTGCAAAAATTGTTGCGGATGGAAGACCGCTTGCACGCGCGCGTCGTCGGACAAGACGATGCGATTCACGCGGTTGCGAACGCGGTGCGCCGCGCGCGCGCCGGACTGCAAGACCCGAAACGTCCCATCGGCTCGTTCATCTTCCTGGGTCCGACCGGCGTCGGCAAGACCGAACTCGCGCGCGCGCTCGCGGAATTTCTTTTCGACGACGAAGCCGCAATGATTCGCATTGACATGAGCGAGTATCAGGAAAAACACACGGTCGCGCGTTTGATCGGCGCGCCGCCGGGGTACGTCGGCTACGACGAAGGCGGGCAACTCACCGAAGCGGTGCGTCGCCGTCCGTACGCGGTCGTGCTGTTCGACGAAATCGAAAAGGCGCATCCCGATGTGTTCAACACATTGTTGCAAATTCTCGACGATGGACGACTCACCGACGGACAAGGTCGCACGGTAGATTTCAAAAACGCGGTCATCATTATGACCTCGAACGTCGGCACCGAGTTTCTGATGAATGGCGACGGCGCGAACGCGCGCGAAATGGTCTTGACCGCGTTACGCGCCCGCTTTCGTCCCGAGTTCTTGAATCGCATTGACGAGATTGTGATGTTCCACCCGCTCGCGCGCGCGCAGCTCAAAAAGATCGTGGACATTCAGATGGAACTCGTGAGCAAGCGCATGGCGGAACGCAAGATCGAAATCGAGCTGACCGACGCGGCGAAAGACTATCTCGTGAACGAAGGATACGATGCGACGTACGGCGCGCGTCCGCTCAAGCGCACGATCCAACGCGCGATTCTTGATCCGCTCGCGACCCAGGTGCTGGAAGGCAAATTCGCGGAAGGGGATACGGTCGTCGTGGATTTGGAGAAGGGCACGCTGGTGTTTTTGAAAGAGGAACAGCAAACGAAAAAGTCAAAATGAATCGCCCCACTCGAAACGAGTGGGGCAATATTTTCTCAGCAGGTTACGGCAGATTCAACAATCACGCACCAAGACAGTGCGTCAACGACTACTTGACTGCCGCATACGCGTTAACCATTCCCGCGCCGAAGAACGATGTTTGACCAGGTCCACCGGTGCAACGACGTGGGTCAGTGGCGGGCCAATTCGCTGGGCAGGAGAGCGGCGTAGCCGACGAGCGGATTAACGCCGCAACCGCGCCCTGCGGCATGCCCGGGTGCCTCTGACGAATCAGTGCCGCGACACCGGCGACGTGGGGTGAAGCCATCGAAGTGCCGCTAATCCATACATACCTGCCCCCGCCGCTCACGACGGCGCGGTTGACGCCAGCAAGCGCCTCCCATAAACCGGTGGCGTCGGTGCTCGACCAGCCAGCCAGGATGCGTCCGCGACCGAATACGCTGGACGGGGTCTGTCCGGCATCGCCACCCGGAGCAGTGACATCAACTGGAGAGCCAACATTCGAGTAGCTGGCGAGGGTGTTGACACCGGAAGCCGACACGGTCACAACGCCGGGCAGTTCAGCCGGTGTGACGCGGCAGTTGTTCCGCACCTCACGTACAATGGCTGAATCCAGCGGCCAGTCCGGGCTGATCTCGTCAATGGTGGGATGACCGAGATCATGCGCTTCATTGCCAGCGGCGGCGACAATCACCACACCGCGCTGCTGCGCGTAGCGGGCGGCATTTTGGAGATCCTGGAGAACAGCCCGCTGCCCTGCCTCATTGGCACAGAAGTACAGGTACGGGTCGGCGAACAAACTGAGATTCACCACATCCAGCCGCTGATCGCCGGCGTAGCGGAGCGCCGCCGCTACCGAGTCGGCGAAGCAAAAGCCAGCGATGGTGCATGCTTTCAAGCCAACAATCGTAGCTTGCGGCGCCACGCCCACGATGCCGATTCCGTTGACTCGACCGGCGATCGTCGTGGCGACATGTGTGCCATGACCCTGAAGGTCTTGTACAGCAGTCTTGTTCGAACAATTCCCGTTGGCGATTTCTGCCGGGTCCGCTGTGGGCGTCGAGTCAAAAATGAACGAACACGACCGTGCAACGTCAATGCCGCCGGCGAGATCCGGATGGGTAAAGTCAACACCGCCGTCAATCACGCCGACCTTCACACCTACACCAGTTGCTTTGGCGTTAGCGGCTCCAGCGTTGATCACTTTCATATCCCACTGGCAGGGCGATAGCGGATCTGCCCCACTCGTTCCCGGGTACCCTGCAATACAGTTCGCCCGGGCGGTGGCTTCATCAATGACCGCAGAGGTACCAGCCGACGCTGACTGAACGAGTACGACGAGAAGCAGCGCGGACAAAGTTGCAGTCAGAAATGCAACCTGTAACATTCTTTTTTTCATGTGCCTTACTCCTCTCCTTGTGTTGTGTTTTGCAAACGACGCAAACCCAAAGCCATTCCAAGACTCGGGCACAAACGCTAGTTGCTCACTATGCTGTGGCATCACCTCCTTTGTTGTGGCATCACCTCCTTTGTGACAAGGTCGTCAGAGGATAGGTATCACCCTTTTGGATCAAATCAAGCCGGACGCAAATAAAAAAACCGCTCCGCGCTAGATGCGTGGTCACGGTCGGTTACGCCATTTGCTCGACTCAGCTCAAGGCGTCCAAAAACACAAGCTGAGCGTCATTGCTCCCGTCAAAAAACAATCCCATCGCGTTGTCAGCGCGCGAATTTGTGTTGAACTATAAAACAATCCGATCTTCTAGTCAAGGGGCAAACTAGATTCCTAGATTCATCCGGATTTGACCAGCGGCTGAAACCCAAGCCGCCAGACCCGAGGATCAGAACGATCAGGAGAATCCTCACCGGATGGATTAATCGTCGAGCAATTTCATTGAACTCTATTTGCCGATTGATTATCTCAGCGAATCACTGACACGTCAGACGTGTTTACCTAACCTGAGTTACATCATGCGACCCAGCCCCATCGCTTCGCGCGCGAGATCAACCGTCTCTTGCGAAATGGGGCGCACCTTGGCGACGCCCGCCGCGAGAATGTCGTCCACCTGATTGGGATTGTTCGCGTAAAACGCGCGCCGTTCCCGGATCGGATCGAGGAACGCGTTGAGCGCTTTCGCTAATTTTTTCTTCACCTCGACATCGCCGACCTTGCCCTGGCGATACCGTTCTTTCAAGTCCTCAACCTCGGATTTGTCCGGGTTGAACGCGTCGTGATACTGAAACACCGGATTGCCTTCGGGATTGCCGGGAATGTCTGCGCGCACGCGCGTGGGATCGGTGTACATCCCGCGCACTTTTTGATCCACGGTTTTCGCATCGTCCGCGAGAAAAATCGCGTTGCCGATGCTCTTGGACATTTTGCCCTTGCCATCGGTGCCCATCAAGGTCGGCACTTCGCCGATCAGCGCGTCCGGTTCTGGAAACACGTCGCCGCCGTACAAAAAGTTGAAGCGGCGCGCGATCTCGCGCGTGACTTCGATGTGCGATTCCTGGTCTTTGCCGACGGGTACGAGATGCGCGCGCACGTGCAAAATATCCGCCGCTTGCAATACGGGGTAACCGAGCAAGCCATACGACGGGTTTTCGATGTGCTCGGCGTCCATCACTTCTTTGAGCGACGGCACGCGTTCGAGGCGCGGCACGGTCGTCAGCATCGAAAAGAGCAAGTGCAGCTCGCACACACTCGGCACATCGGACTGGACGTAGATCGTCGCCTTGTTCGGATCAATCCCGACCGAAAGATAATCGAGCACGAGGTCGCGCGTGAATTGTTTCGTCGCGATGACGTGGTCTTTTTCCGTGTGCCGCGTAAGCGCGTGATAATCCGCGACGATCAAGAACACTTCGTACTCGTCTTGCAAGCGCACGCGGTTCGCCAACGTGCCGACATAGTGACCCAGGTGCAACAGACCGGTTGGTCGGTCGCCCGTCAAGATTCGTTTTTTCATTGGAACCCCCAATTATTTTCGATTGCCGATTTCAGATTCTTGATTGGCGGAAAATAAAAACGCTCGCCCCGCGCAAGGTACCGCGCAATCGGGGACGAGCCGCAAAGCGTGCCCGTGGTGCCACCCTGGTTAGCCCAGCAAAAATCCCCATCGTGCAGACGATAGGGATATGCCAGTCTCACTCTGGAAACGCAGTTTGAAAATTGGAGGTTGGAAATTGGACGATGGAAATTGGATTCTGAATGGTTTCATCCAATCTCCAACTTCCCATTTCTAATTTCTATCTTCAAACATCAATTTCCTTCGCCACGATAACGGGGGCGTCTCCGGCATCACCTACTAGGCGCCTACGCGCGGTTCAGCTTGCAACTCCCCGGTCCATTCGCCGCCGCTTGCCGCATCGCACTTGCACCACGCGCTGTGCGACTCGCTGAACGGAACACGACGGCTACTCGTCCGGATCCACATTGTTCGATTGAATAAGTTGCGCGACTATATCATGCGCGCGCACAAATGTCAAACGCGTTTACGCCGCGCTCACCCGCGCGCGTCGCGCGGCAAAGATCACAAGCACCAACACAACGCCACCCGCCAGGAGCAACAAATCTTCCCCCAAGCCGGATTCCGGTAACGAGCCAGCCGGTGTGCCCGTGCCGGGTGTCGTCGTAGTCGCCGCCGTCACGCTACCGGCGGCAGTCGGTTCGGCAACCGTCGCAGGAGCGGCAACCGTAGGAACAACCGGGGTTGCGGTCGCCGCTTCGGTCGCGGTCGGAATCGCGGCAATTGCCACGGTTCGTGTGACCGTCGGCGTAACACGCGTCGGCGTCGCCGTTGCGGCGGGGCGCGCGATCTGATTGAACAGGAACACACCACCCAGACCGATCAAACCCAAAATCAACAAACCCGCCAGACCAATCGCGAGAATGATGAACACTTGGCGACTCGAACCACCGCCGCCCGCTGGGGTAATTTCTGACATCGTTCAGTCTCCTTTCGTGACGAGTTACGACCCAGTCCTCAACCAATCAGTTCAAGATTTTCCCACGGCACAAACGCGCGACTGCCGGTCAGCAATTCGACCTCCGCGCCCCACACGGAAATACCACTCTCCAAAACCTGGGGCAATGCCGGCGCATCCGCGATTTTGCCGACCTGCCCGATCAAGGGACCGCTCGTAATCCGAACGGTTGCGCCAATCTCGCAACTTAGGGTGGCAGGCACCTGTGCGGTTTCACCAGACACCGCCGCCGACAACGCGGGAATGAAAATTTCGGGGTTGGGCATCTTGGCATCCAGAAACGCTTCTTCGCCGCTGTGACGCGCGAGCATTTCGAAAATCGGCAACGCCATCGGAATCTCGCCGAACCCTTCAGTCACCATCACAGGCAGAGACAAGGTCACGAGCAGTGATTTGATTTTAGCCGAGATGCTGCCGATAATCAAGCCCGCCGCTTGTTCCTGCGCCGCGCGTTGCAACGCGGTCTCGGTGATCCCAGCGCCCGCGAGGAGAATCGCGCCGCGCGCGGAAACGTCAATCTGCTCGTCGGTCAAAACGCTGCCCGGCGCGTCCACCGCTTTGCGGAGGATGCCATACGCTTCGCTGCCCGTGCCCCACGTACCTTCCGCCAATGCGCCGTTCGCTTCGATCACCACGCCGCGCCGCGGCACAATGTTCACAATCGCCCCGCGATAATGCCCGCGCAATTCAAACGGCGCGTCCATCAAATCCATCGTCAGCCACGAGCCCTGCAATGCGGTGATGCGCCCGTTCCCCGGCGCGCGATACACCCGGCGCGCCGCGCCGAAAAATTCCGGCTTGGACGCGATTTCATCGCGCGCGACAATATCGTCGCCGACTTGCTTTTTCATCAAACTGGGCAAGGTCGTCTCGGTCGTGTGCATGTACCGCGCGAGCGGGACCGGTCGCAAAAATCCGACGGACGCCGCGCGCGCCACTACGTCGAGCGCCCCAACGCGACTGCCCATCGTTACGAGAACTTCGCCGTTCACCGGTAAAACCCGTTCGCGGCGAATTTTTGCGAGCGTCAAGACGCGCGTTTGTGTCAATGGAGGCAGACGACGATTAGCCATACGCCACCTCGCCGCCAATGTCCCAGTACCACTGTTGAATTTTCGTGCGCCGCTTTTCCGGATCCTCCGGCAGCGCGATGGGACGCCCGCGCGCATCAATAATCAATCCGAGCGCGCCACCTTCCACTTCGGCTTTCAACACGCCGCGTCGTCCGCGCCCCAGACTCACACCCACCGCGGGGCGCACCTCGAGCTGAGCTTTTTGTCCCGGCGCCAGCGGCACGATTTCCAGACTACCGTGATGCACTTCCAAATTCATCACGCCGCCGTCTTGCGGTTTTATCTTGATGTTCAGATCCACTTGCCCTTCGCGCAGATTCGACAACGGCGCGATGACCGTGCCGAGCGTCACAAAGCCATCGCGTTCGAGCACCATCGCGGCGGCTTCGGCGTTGACCGCCGCGAGCGCGCCAAACGCCGGCGCAAGCCCGAAGGTATCCACCGCGAGTGTAAACACGCCGCTGGGTTGCAACGCGTCGAGCGCGAGCAACGCCATCGCGCCCAGGTTCGTGTTGTTTGCCAGCAAACCGCCGGTGAGCAAAATCAAATCGAGATCGTTGACGTCCACATTGCTCGCGCGCGCGGCGGACATGAGCGCCACGCGTCCCGCGGCTTGAGCAAGGCGCGCTTCTTCGCGCGTGACCGGAATCGAACGCGGGTGCGCCGCGCGGTTGAGACAGCGCGTCAACGCGTCGTCTTCGGTCAACTCCATTGGCAACCAATCGAGCAATGCCGCGACGCCGCCCACCGCGATCACGCGCTCGATATTTTGTCCCACACCCAGGTCGGCGCGCACAACGCGCGAGTACGCCTCGCGCCGCGCGACGACAAGCGTCGTCGTGTTGCTACCGATGTCCGCGCCGAGCACGTTCAAATCGAACAAGCGCGCGACAAAGCGCACCACGTTCTCGAACGCACGCGCGGTGGAAACGACGTTGATGGGCGTCATCCCCAACAGCACGTCCATACCCGGCTGGTATGCCACTTTGCGTTCGGCGTACAACGATTCGAGCGCGGCTTGCAGCGCCGCCGGGTCGGCGCGTTCCATCGTCGGACGCACATTGTCCACCACGCGCAGCTCGGTGAGATCGCCGAGCCGTTGCGCGATCTGCGGACGCACCTCGCGATTGCCGGCGAAAATAATCACCGGACGCGCGCTCTCCTCGCGCGAAGCGACAATGGACGCGATCAAGTTGGTAATTTCGAACAAGCTGTTCGTCGCGCCGCCATCCACGCCGCCGACCAGCACGATCACATCCGGTTTGGAATGCGCGAGCGCCTCTGCCGCGATGACAGCAGGATCGGGTGTGGATTCGCCGCTCTTGCGCCGCGCCATCGCGACGCGAATGCCGGTCTGATCCGTCACAACATCCTGATCCCAATCCACTGGCAACCAACGCCGCCCCGTCTCGTCGAGCGCGAGGATCGCGACCACCGTCGCGTACGTGCCGTGAATCGCGTCCAGCGCGCTGGCGACGCTGACATCGCGGCTCAAGCCGACGATTGCGACGCGCAGCGGCGGCGGCGCGCTCGTCAGTGCGACGACCGCGTCCACACCTTGCGCGCCGATGCGTTCGGGCGCGATGATATTTCCATCGTCCGTCAACAAACGACGCCCGGTGCGCGCTTCGACCTGTTGCACCGCGCGGCGCAACCCGACGGTAATGTCGTCGCTGGTGGTGGCGGCGGTGCCCGCGCCGATAAAGCGGTAGATGCCATCCACCCAGTCTACCAAACCGACTTTGGTGTTGACACTGCCACAATCCGCCACGAGCAACGATTCGAGTTTCGAGTCAGGCATTTTGGAATTTAGGATTTAGGATTTGAGATTTGAGATTTGAGATTGCAAAACGGTTCAATTAGCGCGCGCCGAGCATGAGCAAAAAGGAAACACGATCAATCAGAATCGCTAGACGTGACACGGCGATCCCGGCGAAAATCGCGCCGAACGCAACAAAGATGAACCAACGTCCGACGCGTCCCCAACCACGTGCTACGGTATCGAACGCGCGCAACCCGGAGGTTTTCGCTGGCACGATGAAACGGAACGAGAGGAACGCGCCTATCGTGCCAATCACGAGGAACGCGTTGTTGACAAGCGTCTCGAGACCTTGCGAAGGCGCAAGCGAAACAATCGTCGCGCTGAGTTGCGGGACGAGCGTGCCGCCAAGCGCGCCGCCAATCGCGAGCGCGCCGCCCACGCCGAACAGAAACGCAATCGGCAGATTTCCAATCGGCGCCCAGGTCGCGCGTAATTTCGCAAAGAGTAAAATACCAAGCGCGAGCGGGAAAAAGTAAATCCATTTTCCGTTCGGATCTTCGGAGAGCGGCTTGAACAACTTGAGCCACAGCACAAGATAGATCGCGACCGTCGCGGCATAGCCCGCCGCCACGCCGACGAAAAGCGCTTGCGCCAAACGGAACAACGGCGTGTCGCCCAGCAAATAACTAAACACCAGCAAGGTCAGAATTACGCCGACCAACGCGCCGATGGGATCACTCATTTCTTTTCGCTCCGCGTCCGCGCGCGTGAGAACAAAAACATGATATTCCCGACGACGATGACGAGCACCAACAAAACGACCGCCGCGTTTTGCGCGCCCGCGCTAACGACCGCCGCACCCGGCTTGCCGGTCAAAATCTCGAATTGCGCCGCGCCGGTCAACCCCGCCATCATCGCGACGATTTGATTCGCGGACCGATACGCGCGCGCGCGCGGCTCGACGCCCGCGCTGACACCCGCCGCGATTTTGACGCCGCGGGGTTGCACTTGCTCCATCCACATCTTGAGCGCGTCGTCGTTGCCGGCAAGCACGATCACGAGCGCGACATCATTCAAACTCGTAATGCGCGATGTTTCGAGGAACGGACGCAACGACTTGCGATCGCGCCAATCCAGGTTGTCCGCCGAAAATTTCGCCGTCGCGAGATTCGCGAGCGCGACTTCGTTGCCAGGGAAATAACCCAGGTTGACCATCTGCGTGCCGTACTCGTACGCACCCTTGCTCACGACAGAATCGAGCACACGTTGTGCGATCTGTGGACCGGTCTCGAACGTCGAGAGCGCCGCGACCTTGACGCGTTTGCCGGCAAGATAACGCGCGAGCGCGCGCGCCTGTAAATCCATTTCGCCCGCCATGCCCGGCTCGTACTCGAACGCGAGCACCACCGTCGCGTTCGGGGTCGCAAGTTTGTCGAGCGTTTCGAAAAATTCACGCGCGGGCGTGCGCGTGATCGGTAGCGTCGCGCTCGACAAATCCGGCGGCAGGACGAGCGGCACGAACAACGCGACGAGCAAGGTTAAATAAACCAACCAGCGCGAGACCGAGAACGCGCGCGCTTTTTTGACGACCGGCACGGTGGTCGGTGCGACCGGTGTGGCGAGAATAGATTCGAAGAGGTGCGCGCCGCTCCGCCGCGGCAAGGGCGATGCGGTCTGCGCGGCGCTCAACGTGTGCGGCTCGGCAATCGCGTTAGCGAGCGGCAACACGCCGCGCAATCCTGCAATCGGTCCAACGGTTTCGATTGGCTCGCCTTCGCCCAGGTCGAAACCGGGTGCGGCATCCGCCGGTTTGAGTACGGCAATCCACTCGGGCACTTGCTGGGCTGGCTCAATCGGACGCGCCGGCGTTTCGCCCAAGATCGGTTCGGGCTTGGCAGACGGGGCGGCAAAACGCAACCAGTCTGGAATTTCTTCTTCGGCGAATGGTTGTGTGGGCGCACGCGGCAACCCGGACGGCAAAGGAATCTGAATTCCTTCACCGGATTGAATGCGCCGCAACCATTCTTCGTCCGACAATTCTTCTTGTTCGGTTGGTGTCGGTGGCATCGGTGGCATCGGTGGCATCGGCGGTGATGGCGGTGGCGCAGTCGGCGCAGATGGCGCGACCGACCGCAACCAATCCGGCACGTCTTCATCCACGGAGGGTGCCACCGGAATTTCGCCAGCCATTGGCTTGAGCCAATCCGGTTCTTCGATGGACGCGGACGGGATCGCGGGCGCTTCAGCGGGCACGGAGGGCGTTGCGCCGGCTGACTGGAGCCAATCGGGTACGCCCGCGTCCGGTTCGCTTGGCACAGGTGCTTGCGCCGCCGAGGCGCGCAGTTGGCTCATCCAACTCGGCTCTTCATTTTCGGTTGGCGGAGTGGACGCGCTCGGTTGTTCCGCTGCCGCAGGTTCTTCCGCGCGCAAATTGTCGAGCCACGCGGGTACGGACGCGCTCGACCCAGATTCGCTGGGCGGCGCGGGTGTTTCTGCCGGCGGCGCTTCCGCCGATTCAAGCCAACTGGAAACCTGAGCCGGACTGGCATCGGTGGTTTCTTCCGCCGGCGGCGCAGAGGCGCGCAAACGCGCGAGCCAATCTGGCTCATCGCTGGTCGGCGCGGGCGCTTCGTTCGTCGGGGCTGGCGTCACGGATGGATGCGCCAACCAATCCGGCACATCCGAATTTGCCAGCGCCGGTTCGCTGGGTGGAATCGCGGCAGACGCATCGGTTTCTTCCGGCGTGACCGGTTCTTCCGCCGCTGGTTCCAATTTCGCGGGGAGCGATAAACCTTTGATCGGCGGCGGACTCGCCGGTTTTTCTTCGGGAGGCGGCGCGGTCATCGGCACAAGCCGCGCGTTGCACTTGAAGCAAAATACGTTCTCGACCGGATTCGGCGTACTGCACATCGGGCAAACTAAACCCGACTGCGGAACCAGGCGCGCGCCGCAGTGATTGCAGAATTTACTACCATCTCGATTTTGAGTTCCGCAGTGAGAACAATATACCATCGTAATTTATTCGCTGTACGGGCGATCCATGCCGACGAGTAAACGCAACGCGGTGGCAATCGTGCCAATGGCAACGCCGAGGAGAATGCCGCGGACGCCGGCTTGACTAGGCACGCGCAACACCCATTCGCGGAAATCTTCCAGCACGGTCAGGAACGGCAATTGACCAAGAAACACGACGACCGCGGCGAGCAACATCAAGGTCGTTTCGAAATTACGCGCGCGTAACGCGCGATACGCGGCGGTCGCGAGGAAGAACGCGGTTAACGCAAAAAACGCGCTTTGGAGTGGGAGATAAAGGTTGTTGAAAATCCAGTTCATCTCATTGCTCGGAATATCAAACCACAAACCAAGCAGAAGCACGCCGAGCGTCGTCACGACGACGACGATGCTGTAGAACACGCCCGGCTCGTTGCGGCGCACGATGCGAAGCGCGTGAACGAAAAACAGATTGAACAGACCGAGCAACAACGCGAACGCGGTAAGCACAATCGCCCACTCGCGAAACACTTCGCCCAAACCGTTCAACAAGGGGTGGTCGAAAAAATAATCGAGCAGAACGATCAAGCCCACGCTAATCGCAAATGCGGTCGCCAGCCACTTCATCGTTAGAACAATCCTATCGTTTTCATCAGCACCGCGACGATGATCCCGAGAACCAACAACCCGCGCGCAATATCTTGCGCGAGCAGACTGCTGAGGTGCGCCGGTTTTTTAAGGAGATACGCGCCGCTGGCGTAAATCTCTTCGCCGAGCAAGGGGTTATCTACTGTAGATTGCACGAACGGCAGCACGCGCTCTGCACTCGTGCCGCCGACCTGCGGCAAACCGCGTTGCGCGCCGGTTTCGCCGAGCAAAAGAAACTCGTCGCCGAATCGTCCGAGCATGACATTCGCGGTCAACTTGTGTTGGGTGAGCGTTTGCATCGCGCCGGCGGCGTAGGCAAAACCACTGCCGGGCGCGACGGGCGTCGCGCTGTTGAGCGCGCCGTTCGGCGCGATAAAACGCGCGCGCGCCGGATCGTACTCTTCGGCGTAACCGTGCCGCGTATAGGTACGGCGCAACACATCCTGCGCCGCGGGGAGCGCGGTCGGATTCGCGACGGTGACAATCGGCGGCGCTTCGCTGATGACGCCGCGCTCGGCGACGTATTCGAGCGTCGTCAAGCCCGCCATCGTATCCGCGGTGAACGCGTCCGCGATGCCGCTGATGCCAAGCGACAAATGCACCGGGCGACCGGTCTCGGCAGACTGAGTGAGCAATTGCGTGAGCGCGGCATAGCCCGGAATCGCGCGCAGCGAAATGACCATGCCGCGTTTGACCGCCCAATATGCGAAAGCAAAGAGGGGGAGAAAAAGAAGGAACAGAACGAGTTGGCGCGCTTGGTCTGTTCCAATCGTGGATTGCAAAAGACTGAGCAGTGTTTCCATTCAATCGCTCCCGCGAACGCGCGTCAGCGCGACGTGGAGGATAGCGTTTCGAGTCGGTCTATCAGCATCTGAACGCCCGTGCGATCTTCGAGCAACTGCGCGAGATGCCGCACCTCCGCATCGTTCAAACCAAGACGCAGCAAGGGCTGGGCGAACCACACCAACTGCGCGCCGACGAATGCCCATGGTTGGTGGATCGTCAAGAATAAAAGCGCCGGCGCAACCATGTCCGCTTCGCCAATGCGTTTTACTAGGTCGTCTACTACCTGCTCGCGGCGCGCGGCATCCCAAGCCATGTTAAAACATTCCGCCAAGAGAAAAAACTCAACTTCGTCAACATTATAAGGCTAGTAGTGCCATACGTCAAGCACGCTTGCACGCGCGTGGGCACTTGCGCTTGGCATAATGCGCGAGTATGATGAAGGCGCATCGGGTTAACCAAAAACCATCGGTTTGGGAGTTGCTCTCAAGCCAAGCGATAGGAGTGAGTATGCAAGTGGAGTTCGAAAAACTAAATTGGAAAGAAATGATCGCGCCCTACACGGAACCGCAACTGGGTCGCAGTCTTTGGCAGATCGTCAACACGCTCGCGCCGTATCTCGCGCTGTGGGCAGTGATGATCTGGAGTGTGGACATCGCGTACTGGCTGACCCTGCTTCTCGCGATTCCCGCCGCAGGTCTGCTCATCCGCGCGTTTATCATCTTCCACGATTGCTGTCACGGAGCGTTCTTCAAATCCAACCGCGCGAACGAATCACTCGGCGTACTGCTGGGATTCATCACCTTCACGCCGTTCTATCGTTGGCGACACGACCACGCGATTCACCACGCGACCGCCGGCAATCTCGACAAACGCGGCACCGGCGATGTACCAACGATGACCGTGCGCGAGTATCTTACCGCCCCATGGTACAAGCGCGTGGGATACCGGGTCATGCGTAATCCTCTGTTCTTGTTCACGGTTGGGGCATCGTTTACGTTCCTGGTCTTACATCGTTTTGCCACACCCAACTCCGGCAAACGCGAACGCCTGAGCGTGCTCTATACCAACCTTGCGGTGTTCGCCATTGCTTTGGGGTTGAGCATGTTGATCGGCTGGGAACGTTACGTGCTTATCCAACTGCCAATTATGGTCGTCGCCTCGGCGATTGGGTTGTGGATGTTCTACGTTCAACACCAATTCGAGAACGTCTACTGGGATCGTCAGGACGCGTGGAGTTTTGTGCGCGCGGGAATGCAAGGCAGTTCGTTCTACAAACTCCCCGCGATTCTGCAATGGTTCAGCGGAAACATTGGCTTTCATCACATCCACCACCTTAGCCCGCGTGTGCCGAATTATCTTTTGCCCAAGTGTCACAAGAATAATCCGGCATTTCAAATTCCGCCGCTCACTTTCCTAGAGAGTCTCAAATGCGTACATCTGCATTTGTGGGACGAGCAAGCACAACGGCTCGTCGGCTTTGACGTGTTGCGGCAATATCGCGCGCGCGCGAATTGACAGCCGCGTTTTTTTGTGGTATATGTTTGCCACTGAAAGACAATGATTCGGACGAGTACTCGTCAGACGAAATTCAGAGAGTCAATCGAGTTGGTGTGAGATTGATATTTCCGAAAACGGCGAATGGACCGATGAGTCTCCCGCTGAACGGCAAACGCCCAGTATGCGTGGACGGAAATCGCCCCCGTTATCGTGGCAGAGGAAATTGATTTTAGAAATTAGAGATTAGAAGTTGGAGTTTGGAAATTGGATTGAAACATCGAGAATCCAAGTCCCGACCTCCAACTTCTAACCTCCAACTTCTAAATGCGTTTCCACAGAGTGAGACTGGCTCGTGCGTTTCGTTTCATCACGAAACGCACGTTTTATTTTATCGAGACATACAACTCAATGTCTCGCCAGTCTCGATCAGGGTGGCACCACGGGAGCCAAGCAACCTCTCGTCCCTTGTTGCGTATCTATACGCGCAACGGACGAGAGGTTTTTATTTTTCAGAAATTCAAAAGGAGGTCGCAATGACATATCCCAGCTTTAGCGAATTCGAATCGCTCGCCAGCCAGGGCAATCTCATCCCGGTTTATCGCGAACTCAACGCGGACATGGAAACACCCGTGTCGGTCTACCTTAAACTACGCGATGAGTACGCCTCGTTCTTGCTCGAATCGGTCGAGGGTGGCGAACAACTGGCGCGCTATTCGTTCATCGGCGTCAATCCGTCGCGCGTCATCACCGTACGCGAGGGGCGCGTCACGCTGCGCGATCACACGCGCGCGGAAACGACGTTCGATGCCGACGACCCGCTGAACGCGTTGCGCGATTTTCTCGCGCCGTATCACGCGGTCACAATCCCAGGTCTACCGCGCTTTTTCGGCGGCGCGGTCGGATTCCTGTCGTACGACATCGTGCGCTACATCGAACGCTTGCCGCGCACCGCGCGCGATGAACTCGATCTGCCGGACGCGATTTTCTTGCTGACCGACACGCTCATCGCGTTCGATCAGGTCAAGCATCGTACGCTCGTCATCGCGAACGCGCATGTCGCGGAGCGCGGGAGCGCGCGCGCCGCGTACGACGACGCCGTCGCGCGTATCGAGAATATCGTCGCGCGGTTGAATCGCCCGGTTCCAACATCGGATACTGCGCCCGCGCCCAATGGACACGCGTTGCAATCGAACGTCACACCCGACCAATTCGCCGCGATGGTGCGCCGCGCGCAAGAACACATCGCGGCGGGCGATATTTTCCAGGTTGTCTTGTCGCAACGTTTTTCGCGCGAAACTGAAGCGGACGCGTTTTCGATTTATCGCGCCCTGCGCCGATTGAATCCATCGCCGTACATGTTCTTGCTCGATTTCCGCGATCTGCAATTCATCGGGTCGTCGCCCGAAGTGCTCGTGCGGCTCGAAGACGATATCGCGCAACTGAATCCGATTGCGGGCACACGTCGCCGCGGCAAGGACGAAGCCGAGGACGCGCGGCTCGAAACTGAGTTGTGCAACGATCCCAAGGAACGCGCCGAGCACGTGATGTTGGTAGACCTGGGTCGCAACGACCTGGGTCGCGTGTGCGAGTACGGCTCGGTGCAGGTTCCGCAGTACATGACCGTCGAGCGATTCTCGCACGTGATGCACATCGTCTCGCGCGTCGTCGGCAAGTTGCGCCGCGAGTTCAGCGCGTTCGATCTGCTTCGTGCGACCTTCCCGGCGGGGACGGTTTCGGGCGCGCCCAAGGTTCGCGCGATGGAAATCATCGAAGACCTTGAAGGGACACGACGCGGACCGTACGCCGGGGCGGTTGGTTATTTCGGTTTTCCGGTTGCGGGCAAGAGCAATATGGATTTTTGCATCACGATTCGCACCATCGTTCAGCGCGGCAAGCACGCGTTCGTCCAAGCCGGCGCTGGCATCGTCGCGGATTCCGATCCGCTCGGCGAGCATCGCGAATGTGAAAACAAGGCGCGCGCGCTCACGCGTGCCATCGAAATCGCGGAATCGTAAAGCAAATTTCCAATTTGCTTTATCATTGGGTGGACAAGTTGGAAACTTGTCCCACAGGAGGCATTCCCATGATTCTCGTCATTGATAACTATGATTCGTTCACCTACAACCTCGTGCAATACCTGGGCGAACTTGGCGCAGAGTTGCAAGTGTTTCGCAACGACCAAGTGACTCTCGGCGATATTGCGCGGCGCGCGCCCTCGCACATCGTCATCTCGCCCGGTCCCGGCAATCCGAGCGAAGGCGGCATTTCGAACGCGGTAATTCGTGATTTCCATCGCACCGTGCCGATCCTGGGTGTGTGCCTGGGTCATCAGTGCATCGGGGCGACGTTCGGCGGCAACGTCACGCGCGCGCCGCGCTTGATGCACGGCAAAACGTCCGCGATTTATCACGACGGGCGCGGCATTTTTGCCGGCGTTCCCAATCCCTTCGAGGCGGGACGTTATCACTCGCTCATCGTGCAAGACCCGCTACCCGACGAATTGTGCGTCACCGCGCACACGCAAGAAGGCGAAGTGATGGGCATTCGCCACAAACAGTTTCCGCTCGAAGGTGTACAGTTCCATCCCGAAAGCGTGCTGACCCAGCACGGCAAACAAATTTTGAAAAACTTTTTGAATCGAGGTGCACAATGATTCGCGAATCTATCGCCAAACTGATCGAGCGGCAAGATCTCTCGCACGACGAGTCCGCAAGCGTGATGAACGAAATCATGGACGGCGCCGCGACCCAGGCGCAGATGGCGGCATTCCTCACCGCGTTGCGCGCGAAAGGCGAAACCGTGGACGAAATCACCGGTTGCGCACGCGTGATGCGCGAAAAAGCGATCGCGGTCAAACCGCAACGCACCGACCTGGTGGACACGGCGGGCACCGGCGGCGACAAAGCCGGCACGTTCAACATTTCGACGACCGCCGCGTTCGTGATCGCCGGCGCGGGGTTGGGCGTCGCCAAACATGGCAATCGCGCGGTCTCCGGGCAGAGCGGCAGCGCGGATTTGCTCGAAACACTCGGCGTCAATCTCAACCTCACGCCCGAACAGGTCGCGCAGTGCATTGATCGCGTCGGCATCGGATTTTTGTTCGCGCAGAAATTGCATCCCGCGATGAAGAATGTCGCGCCCGTGCGCAAGGAATTGGGCATTCGCACCGTGTTCAACATCCTAGGTCCGCTCACGAATCCCGCGCGCACGCCCGCGCAAATTGTTGGCGTGTACGATGCGCGGCTCACGACGACGATGGCGCGCGTTCTGCACGCGCTCGGCGTACGCGCCGCGTTTGTGTTTCACAGCGCGGACGGTCTCGACGAACTGACGACGACCAGCATGAATCACGTTGCGCGATTCGACAACGGCGCGATTCGCAATGAAGAATTGGACGCGCGCGACCTGGGTCTGCCGCGCGCAACGCGCGACGATTTGCGCGGCGGCACGCCGGCTGAGAACGCGCAGATCACGCGGGCGATTCTCGCGGGTGAAGAGCGCGGCGCAAAACGCGATGTCGTCATGCTCAACGCCGCCGCCGCGCTCGTTGCCGGGGGCAAAGCGCGCGATTTACGCGATGGTCTCGCACGCGCCAACACCGCGATTGATTCCGGCGCGGCGCAACGCGCACTCGATGGGTTGGTTTCAATGAGCCAGGATTTCGCGATGTAAAAATAGGACGCGGACGAACGCGGATGAACGCGGATTTTTTCATACTGTCATTTCGAGCGAAGCGAGAAATCTCCACTCCGATTCGCGATTTCTCCTGGCTTCGCTCGTCGAAATGACAAAACCGTGTAACGTGAGTTAATGGGACAAAAACAAAATGATTCTTGACGACATCATCGCGCACAAGCGCCAGGAAGTGGACGCGCTAAAGCAACGCGTACCGCTCTCCGAAATCCGCGCGCGCGCCGAAGCGACGCCACCCCCGCGCGATTTCGCGGGCGCACTGCAACGCGACACCATCGCGCTCATCGCTGAAATCAAACGCGTGTCACCGTCGCGCGGCGCGTTGAACGCGATTGCCGACCCAGTCGCGCTCGCGCGCGTGTACGCCGAAAATGGCGCGTCCGCGATTTCGGTGCTCACGGACGAAAAGTACTTTCACGGCTCGCTCGACGATTTGCGCGCGGTGCGCGCGGCAGTGAGTGTGCCTGTCCTCCGCAAAGATTTTACGGTGGACGCGTACCAGATTTTCGAATCGCGCGCCGCGAGCGCGGACGCGATCCTGCTCATCGTTCGCGTGCTCGGCGACACGCAGTTGCGCGAGTACCTCGCGTGCGCGCGCGACCTGGGACTGGGCACGCTCGTCGAGATTCACGACGAACGCGATCTCGCACGCGCGGTCGCGGCGAACGCGCGTGTGATCGGCATCAACAATCGCAACCTCGCCGATTTCACGGTTGACCTCGCGACAACCGAACGACTCGCGCCGAAAATCGCATCCGATAAAATCGTCGTCGCGGAGAGCGGCGTGTTCACGCGCGAGGATGTCTCGCGCGCGGCACACGCTGGCGCACGCGCAGTCCTCGTCGGCGAGGCGTTGGTGCGCGCGGGAGAGATCGCGGCAAGGGTGAAAGAATTGACGCAAGTGCCGGTAAGCAAGGAAATAGGGAAAGGCGGAAACAAGTAAACAGGTAAACAAGTTTCCTTGTTTCCTTGTTTACCTGTTTACATTTTGCTTATGGCTCAAATCAAAATCTGTGGAATCACGAACCTGGACGATGCGCGCGTCGCGGCGGACGCGGGTGCGGATTTGCTCGGCTTTATCTTTTACGCGAAATCGCCGCGCTATATCGCGCCGGAACGCGCGCGTGAAATTGTTCAGCGCGTTCGCCACGCGTCACCTGCCGTTCGTTTTGTCGGTGTGTTCGTGAACGATTCGCTCGAACAAGTTCGCGCGACGATGGGAACGGCGCGGCTCGATTTCGCGCAACTGCACGGCGACGAATCCGCCGCGATGGTGCGCGCGTTGTCGCCGCGCGCGTACAAGG
This sequence comes from Chloroflexota bacterium, assembly GCA_016219275.1. Taxonomy (NCBI): domain Bacteria; kingdom Bacillati; phylum Chloroflexota; species Chloroflexota bacterium. The sequence continues at coordinate 120,937 of JACRBM010000056.1, read as the reverse complement.
CATTGCGCCCGCGCGATGCCTTGTACGCGCGCGCTCAAATCGAAATGTATCGCGCGGCGGTGAACGGTAACACGCCGGCGTTGCTCGTGGACGCGTTCGACGCAAGACAATTCGGCGGAACGGGCACGCGCGCGGACTGGGAGATCGCGGAAATTATCGCGCGCGAGTTTCCGTTGTTGCTCGCCGGCGGATTGAACGCGGAGAATGTCGCGGACGCGATTCAACGCGTGCGACCCTGGGGCGTGGATGTCTCGTCGGGCGTCGAACGCGCGCCGGGACTGAAGGATCACGCCAAGGTGCGCGAGTTTATTCGCGCGGCAAAAATTGACGGAGGAATTTAATGATCGGACGATTCGGAGAGTACGGCGGGCAGTTCGTGCCCGAAACTTTGATGGCGGCGCTGGCAGAATTGGATGACGCGTTCAACGCCGCGCGCATGGATGACGCGTTTCAAAATCAATTTGTGGATTTGTCCGCGCATTTTACCGGACGACCGACGCCATTGTATTTTGCGTCGCGCCTCACCGAATTTTGCGGCGGCGCAAAAATTTATTTGAAACGCGAAGACCTCGCGCACACCGGCGCGCACAAAATCAACAACGCGCTCGGGCAAGGTCTGCTCGCCAAGCGAATGGGTAAGACACGCATCGTCGCCGAGACCGGCGCGGGACAACACGGCGTCGCGAGCGCGGCGGTCTGTGCGATGCTGGGTCTGGAGTGCATCGTTTACATGGGGACCGAAGATATGCGCCGTCAAGCGCCAAATGTGTATCGCATGAAGTTGCTCGGCGCGGAGGTGCGCGGCGTGGACGCGGGCAGCGCCACCTTAAAGGATGCGATCAACGAAGCGATTCGCGATTGGGTGACGAACGTGCAGACGACGCACTATTTGCTCGGCTCGGCGCTCGGTCCGCATCCGTACCCGACGATGGTGCGCGAGTTTCAAGCGGTCATCGGTCACGAGGCGCGCGCCCAAATGCTCGCGACCGAAAAACGTCTACCCGATTTGTTGATCGCGTGCGTCGGCGGCGGCTCGAACTCGATCGGTCTCTTTCACGCGTTCCGCGACGACGACGTCGCGATGATCGGCGTCGAAGCCGGCGGACTCGGCATCGCGTCCGGCAAACACGCCGCGCGTTTCGCCGAGGCGCGCCCGGGCGTTTTGCACGGGACGTACACCTACGTTCTGCAAGACGACGATGGTCAGGTGCGCGCGACGCATTCGGTTTCCGCCGGTTTGGATTATCCGGCGGTCGGTCCCGAACACGCGCACCTGTTCGACACCGAACGCGTCGGCTACACGTACGCGACCGACGACGAGGCGCTCAACGCGTTTCACCAACTCGCGCGGCTCGAAGGCATCTTGCCCGCGCTCGAATCCGCGCACGCGGTCGCCGAAGCGATCAAGCGCGCGCGCGAAATGCCTCGCGATGAAATCGTGTTGGTAAATTTGTCCGGGCGCGGGGACAAGGATTTGCAAACGGTGATGTCGGCGAGCGGTGAACAATGAACAGTGAATATCGGAGTTGAGACATGAATCGGATTGAAGAAAAATTTGTCGAACTAGGAACACAGCAGCGCGCCGCGCTGATGCCGTACTTGCCGCTCGGCTATCCGACGGTGGAGGAATCCCAGGACTTGATTCGCGTGATCGCCGACGCGGGTGCGGACATGATCGAACTCGGCGTACCATTCAGCGATCCGCTCGCGGATGGTCCGGTGATTCAACACGCGACCCAGGTTGCGCTGAAGAACGGCGTCACGCTCGCGAAATGTTTGGCGATGGCGCGCGCGGCGCGCGATGCAGGCGTGACGATTCCGCTCATCTTGATGGGGTACGCGAATCCGATTCTGCGTTACGGCATCGCTGCATTCGCGCGCGACGCGCAAAACGCCGGCGTAGATGGACTCATCGTGCCCGACTTGCCGCCCGAAGAAGCTGGCGCGTTCGATGCGGCGACGCGCGCGCACGACCTCGCATTGATTTTTCTCGCCGCGCCGACGAGCACACCGGAACGTTTGCAAAAAATCGCGGCGGCAACGCGCGGCTTTGTGTATCTCGTGTCGGTCGTTGGCGTGACCGGCGCACGCGCGCAACTCGCCGCCGATCTGTCGAGTTTCGTTGCGCGGGTGCGCGCGATCACCTCGAAACCGGTCTGCGTGGGATTCGGCATCGCGAATGCGGAATCGGCGCGGCAGGTCGCGCAGATCGCGGACGGGGTGATCGTGGGCAGTGCGCTCGTGAACAAGATTGGCAATGGCAACGCGATTCAAGCCGCGCGCGAGTTCATCGCCGAGTTGCGTGGAGCGATCAATCACAAGATCGAATAATACCAGAACTATTTGGACGCGGATGAACGCGGATTTTCGCGGATAAGAAAAAAATCCGCGTTCATCCGCGTCCTATTTTTCATCTTGCCAAAATTGACGCGCGTGTGCGTGATGCGTTATACTGAAACCACGGAAGGGGATCGCACATGAAAGTGGCTATTGCCAATAACACGTATCCGCCCGCGCGCGAGTTGCTCGCACGCGGCGTCAGTTATCGTCTCCGCGTCCTCGGCTATCGCAACGTAGAGGTGCTCGCCTACCGGTACATGGAAGATTTGCTGGACTCGACGCTGGACTATGACGTGTTCGTTTGCTACAGCAACTTTGGCAAAAAGATGGGCGGCGTCGAAGGTGCGGGTCTCTTGCGCGCCTACAAGCCGGACGCGCGCATTATCGGCGTGACGACGATGCATCCAAAGGCATCGCGCTTTCGCGACCTGGGCGCGGTTGGCATCATTTTTCCCGGTGAAGACGAGGTCAAACAAATCTGCAATGTCATCTTGGCGAAAGCGCCGCCGCCAGCGACCCAGTGTCCCAAATCGCGACCGCGTCCGCTCCATTTTGTCGAAGGGCGTAAATTGGCTAACGAATACGTGTGGCTGTACGCGTGCCCCGATTGCCGACTGAAGTGTTTGATTAGCGTTTCGGACCGCGCGCGCGAATTCCAGGGTAGACCGATTTCGCCGGACGAAGTGGATGCGCTACGGCAAAACGACGAACTCGTCCTCAAGGCGAATGATGTGTTAGCGAATGAAATAGAAATCAAGTGGTTGCCGTGAAATAAAAACAGGGCGAAGCATTTTTCAAATGCTTCGCCCCAAGTTTTAATAATACTTCCTCACATACGCAAATGCACGACCGAACAATTCCTGGCCAGTGTGCAGTTGATGCTTGAGCAATGTGCGTCGTGAACCGTATAGCACGTGACTTTACACAAATTTGCGGAGCACCACGGGATCAAAACAACCGTCGCCAATTTTACCCCATCGACGAATGCGTAAATTATCCGTGTCCATATACTCGCCCGCAACATATTGTTCCAAACCGCTCATTGCGGTTCGGCGTCAACTTGGACATTCCGCATCACGTCGCCAAAGCGGATGGTGCGCCAAGCAGATATTGTTTTTTGGGTCATAGTAGCGCACAGACCCGAAGGGTTCACTTCGCGAAAACCCTTCGGGTCTTGATCAGATCCACACCAAGCGGCGTTTCAAATCGTTGCAATGACTGTGCGGCAAATGTCCATCGTGTTGCAACCGTCCGACGACAATGCCTGGGGCAATTCCAACTTCATCCGCAAATTCTTGGATGGCGGTTTTAGTGCGGTACGAACCGGCTTGGATGAATCGTTCCCAGTCGGCCGGACTAATCAATAAATTTGCCGCAAAATCGTTCGCCTGGTTTTCTTTGTCGTCGGTCAACGTATCCTCTTCAAGAAACACGTCACGTTTGCCGTGCAAGACGATGTGTCCCGCTTCGTGGAAGAAGGTGAACCAGAGTTGGTCATCGCGTTTGTAAAACAAACTCAGTTGAATGAGCGCCTTGTCTGGCGAGAGCCAACGTGTGACGCCGCTCACTCTCACTTTGGGGAGTTCCGGCACGAAAACGACCGCGACGCCAGCATTCGCGCACATCCGCGTTAGTGCGGGACAAAACTCTTCGGGCGCGGCAGTCGTCAACGCACGCGCGTGACTCAGCGCGGCTTGAAACTTGGCGGCATCATACGCTTGGCAAGGAATTTGTTGTGCGTCCAGCTCGCCTTTGCGAAGCCACGCCGCCACCGCGCCGGGATCACTCTGAAACGCGCGGGATTGACGGTACGCGGCAGCCGGCTTGCCCCAAAGGTTTTCCCATTGATCGGGCGACGCCACGCCAAAAAACCGCAAGACAGCTTGGAATTGCTGAACGGGATCATCGAACGCGGCAAACCATTCGAGTTTAGCTATTGCTTTGACCGGAATCTGTTTGAGCCAAGCCAACTGCTTTTGCAAACGTTCTTGCTCATCAAGGCGCGCGAGAGATTCGCGATAATTGCGTTCGAGATTGTTCCAAAAGCCGGCAGGCACACCCAGCACGCGCTCCAATTGCAAAGCCGTTTCAGGCGTAATCGCGACTTTGCCTTTGATGATTTCGTTGACGGTTTTGAGCGGGCGACCAGTGCGTTTTGCCAGTTCGGCTTGGTTCATCCCAAGCGCCTGAATCGTTTCGAGCAACGTGTCGCCGGGGGGAGTGGCATAGTCAGGGATGAATTGATTTTGTAATTGTTTAATCATGCGTATTCTCCACGCCAATAATCACAATCGCTGTGACACGTGTCCAATCCAACCCGCCATCAGGGTTGCGTGGTACAGGATCATTCGCGCAGACAAAAATTAGACGGTACGGATACTCTACGTCAGCGGAGATTTGTTCAGCGCGATTTTCCCTCAATTGGTGATAACGCGCTTGCGGCAGTGAGCGCAAATCCTCCAAGCGATCAGCGGCGTGTATCTCGGCAAGACGCCGCTGAATGAGTTTGGCTTGGATCGCGCCATAGCGTTTGACCAGCAATCTGCTATTGTTGAATTCTTTGCGGAGCCGATCGTTTTGAAAGAGGATTTTCACTAAAAACCCCTATAAAAAAGTATTAACGGCGGGGGTTAATATGTTTATACACTACAAACCAACGTCTGTCAAATCAGAGCGTAGGCAAAACACAATTGCCCGCCCAGGTACGACCTGAGCAGGCAAACCACCTACTCGAATCGAACGGGGTCACATTGGCACCCGAACAGTTCGTCGTTTTTAGGAAACGTCCCTGGGATGCTTACACATCCAAGTTTCTTACACTCTTCGCGTGCGTTTGAATGAATCGCTTGCGCGGCGCGACTTCACTCCCCATCAGCATATCGAATGTGCGATCCGCCTCTGCCGCGTCCTCGACGTTCACCTGCAACAGCGTACGATTCTCCGGATTCATCGTCGTTTCCCACAACTGCGCGGGATTCATCTCGCCCAGACCTTTGTAGCGTTGAATGTCCATCTTGTCGCTCTTGGTCTTTTTCTTGAGCGCGTCCAAATCCTTGTCGTCAAAAACGTACTGCTCCTCTTTGCCGACCTTGACGCGATAGAGCGGCGGCTGCGCGATGTAAAGATGTCCGTGCGAAACCAACCCTTCCATGTAACGGAAGAAAAAGGTAAGTAACAGCGTGCGAATGTGCGAACCGTCTACATCCGCATCGCTCATCAAGATGATGCGCGAGTAACGCAGATTTTTGAGATCGAATCCGTTACCCACCCCGGTGCCAATCGCCGTGATCATCGCGCGGATTTCTTCGTTCTGTAACATTTTGTCGAGCCGCGTTTTCTCGACGTTCATAATCTTGCCGCGCAGAGGCAAGATCGCTTGGAACTTGCGGTCGCGTCCTTGCTTAGCCGAGCCGCCGGCACTGTCGCCTTCCACGAGGTACAACTCGGTTTTCTCTGGGTCTTTTTCGGAACAGTCCGCGAGTTTGCCGGGGAGTGACAGCGATTCGAGCGCGCTCTTGCGAATGACCAGATCGCGCGCCTGGCGCGCGGCTTCGCGCGCGCGCGCGGTCGTGAGACACTTTTGCACGATCTCTTTCGCCTCGCGCGTGTGCTCTTCGAGAAACGCGCCGAACGCTTCGGTGAACACCGACTCGACCTGGGTCTTGACTTCGGCGTTGCCCAGTTTCGCTTTCGTTTGCGATTCGAACTGCGGCTCTTCGAGTTTCACCAAGAGAATCGCCGTAAGCCCTTCGCGCACATCGTCGCCCGAAAGATTGGGGTCGCTCTCTTTGAGCAAGTTGGCTTTGCGCGCGTAATCGTTCAACGTGCGCGTCAACGCCGAGCGAAAACCGGTGAGATGCGTCCCACCATCCACCGTGTTGATGTTGTTCGCGAACGTGTAAACCGATTCGCCATACCCGTCGGTGTACTGCACCGCGATTTCAACTTGCGACCCGTTGACTTGGCGCGCCACCGTAAACGGCGTGTGGATCCCCGTGCGGTTCTTGTTCAGGTAACGGACGAAGGAGGTGATGCCGCCTTCAAAGTAAAAGGTCATTTCGCGATCTTCGCGTTCATCGCGAAACGCGATCGTCAAGCCGCGCGTGAGGAACGCCATCTCACGAAAACGCTGCGCCAACACGTCGAACTTGTAATCAATCGTTTTGAAAATTTGTTTGTCGGGATAAAACCGTTGAATCGTGCCGCTGCGTTCGTCCGCCGGATATTTGCCGACCTGTTTCACATCCGCTTGCGGCGCACCGCGCTTGTACGTTTGCCGATATAGTTTGCCGTCGCGGCGCACTGTGGATTCGAACCATTCCGAGAGCGCGTTGACCGCGCTGACGCCGACGCCGTGCAAACCGGAGGCAACCTTGTACCCGCCTTGTCCGAATTTCGCGCCGGCGTGCAATTTCGTCATCACGACTTCGAGCGCGGATTTGCCGGTCTGCGCGTGAATGTCCACGGGGATACCGCGCCCATTATCAATCACGGTGACGATGTTATCTTTATCAATCTTAACGTCAATGCGATCGCACATGCCGGCGAGCGCCTCGTCAATCGCATTGTCCACCACTTCAAAGACTAGGTGATGCAAGCCGCGCACATCCGTCGAGCCGATGTACATCCCAGGACGCTTGCGGACCGCTTCGAGACCTTCGAGCACCGTGATCTTGGAAGCGTCGTAGGTTTCCACCGGCATATTTTCTAATTCGTTCTCTTGAACTTTTTTAGCCATAACAAACCTTTGATGTCATTGCGAGCCGCACAGCGGCAAAGCAATCACCAACCCCAACCTAGCCCTCCCCTTTGTAAGGGGCGGGTTGGGAGGGGTCGCTTGCTTCGGGCTTCGCCCTCGCAATGACTGAATGAATCCTAACTCTTGACCGGCGGCGTCGCCGCTTTGCGCGCCTGGGCTTGCCACTGCGCGAGCCAATTCACGCGGTCGTAGTAAAACAGCATCACCGCCGCGATCAACCCGCTGCCCAAAAACGCGTTGGCGACAATATCGAATGCCAAGCCCCACACATTGACCAATAAATTCTCCCAGACGACCGCGAATCCGATCTGAAGCAAATAGATCAAGAACAGCAGAATGAGCGCCGAGCGTCCATTGAACCGAAAAATCGCGATGCTGTTGAGCGCGGCTTGCCGCACGTTCAATCCGCCGACAAAAATCGCGGGGATCGTAAACGCAAGATAGAGCGCCGTCCACAAAAGAATGACCATGCCTAGCATTAACACAAACGCGCCCACACCTTGATTGATCAAACTCGCGAGCACCGCGATGATCGAGAACGGAATCATCAAGACCATGAACGCGAGCAAGCCGAGTACGAGCAACGCGAGCACATTTAACCACGCTTTGACCGCGCGTCCGACCAACGCGCCGCCGGACTCGCGCCGCACACCGCGCGCGACCGCTTCGAGATATACGCTCGCGAGCAGAACGCCGACGAGGACGAGCACGACGGCGAGCGCAAACAACCCGACGCCGTTGTTGAGCGTTAGCCAGGTCGCGCGCGCGGGAATGCAGGCGCTCTCTGCATCCACCGCGCCGACGAGACTCGGCATACCGAACGCGAGCAACGTGAGGAACGTAAAGACATTAAAGTGCGCCGTGCCGGTTTCCAACGCGTGTTTCAGTTCGTCAAAATTTTTCGCCGCATCCGCGGTCATTCCCGCCGGCAGACTGAGCGACGAAAAAAGCGGACGCAACACCGGCTCGGCGGTGATAGACGGACCGAACCACAAAAAGAGATCGAGCGCGATCGGAATGAGCAACACCCACGGTCGGCGCACGATCATCGCGAATCCGCCGGAGAGAATTTCGATCACGCCGAGCGGTTTGTTTTCTGTTTGTTTCATCATCGGCGAGAATTATAACAGAACACGTGTGCGGGGTCAAATAAAGTTGGGGATTCGATTCACTCGCGGTATAATCGGCGCGATGAAACAACGAAACTCCTTGTGGCTCGCGCTCGCGATGGGCGTCTTCGTCGCGCACGCGGTTTTCTATTTTGTCGTCCTCGGTTACGACGCGGTGGACGACGCGTTCATTTCGTTTCGATACGCGCAGAACGCGGTGCGCGGCATCGGGCTGGTGTTCAATCCCGGCGAGCGCGTCGAAGGGTTCACCAACTTTTTGTGGACGGTCGCGATGATTCCGCTCGAAGGCATTCACGCGGATGTCGGTCGCGCGAGTATGGTGCTCGGCGCGCTGTTCGCGCTCGCGACGATGTGGCTCGTCGTGCAATTTGCGAAAACAGTTGACGCGCCGCGCGGTGTCGGCTTGCTTGCCGCGGGTTTGCTTGCCGCGGATGGCTCGTTCGTGCTGTGGTCGGTCAGCGGACTCGAGACGCCGCTGTTCGGTTTTCTGATTTTCGCCGGCGCGTGGCTCTATGTGCGCGAAAACAACTTGGACAGAGCGTCTCAATCAAAGAACGAAAATCCGCGCACATCCGCGTTCATTCGCGTCCAAAATTTCCCACTCAGCGGCATTTTCTTCGCGCTCGCCGGGATGACGCGCCCGGAGGGACTGCTGGTGTTCGCGATCACGGTCGCGCATCAAGCCGCGTGGCGCATTCTCGCCGAGCGGCGCTTGTTCACCGGGCGCGATGTCGCGCGCGTCGCAACCTTCGCGATGATTTTCGTGCCGTACTGGCTGGGACGCTGGTGGTATTTCAAATCGCTCTTACCTAACTCGTTCCACGCCAAGGTCTCCGCGTCGGGACCCGCCGCGCAAATCGAACGCGGCTGGCGACACCTGTCCCAGTTTGTCGGCGTGCACCTCAGTTGGATTATCCTGCTACCGGCGCTTGCGGCACTTATTAATTCGTTACATAAGACGGCAGGAAGAAAATTTTGGAGCTCCCGGCTTTTCTGGCTAACCTACTTCATCGCGCTCATCGCGCCGTACTGCGCCTACATCGTTTACGTCGGCGGCGATTGGTCGGTCGGACGATTCTTTGCGCCGTTGATGCCATTGTTCTACCTGGTGCTTTCCACCGGAGTTGTGGAAATCTGGCGATGGATTGTGGATAAATGGGGACAACTACGCTCATCCTGGGTCGCGGGTTTGGGGATAACTGCACTAATTCTGTTGATAATATTGGCTTCGTCGTGGATGGGCGAGTATGGCATCTACATCAAGAGTTTCGACGCAGGCAAGGCAACGCTCGCACGTGAGACAATGGGGCGGTGGCTTAAAGCGAACGTGCCGCCGGGGACGTTGATCGCGGTAGACGCCGCAGGGCAAGTACCGTACTTTTCCGATCTGCCGGCAGTGGACATGTTCGGCATCAATGACTTGCACATCGGACGGCTTGCAGTACCGACCTTGGGGACCGGCACGCCCGGACATGAGAAATTCGATCTGGGTTACGTACTCGTACGGCAACCGCAATACGTCGTGATTTTCGGAACGTTGTTCGATAGCATCGCAGAGTACGAACGAGTTCCAGTTACGTGGACGGACGATCCGGCGCTTGCCAAGTTTCTGACATTGTATCGGAGAAAGAGCCAGTAGGGAGGTTGCAGTGGAAGAGTGGGGCAAGATGCTATTGCTCGTCGGACTCGCGCTTGCGTTGTTGGGTGGTGTGCTCGTGTTTGTCGGACGCATACCCGGCATTAGTCGTTTGCCGGGTGATTTTGCAATTCAGATGGAAGGTTTTTCATGTTTCTTTCCATTGGCAACTTCAATTCTGTTGAGCATTGTGCTGACGGTATTGATCAATGTTATTCTTCGTATCATCAATAAATAGTACTAGTAGTCGTAGTAGGGGCTGTGGAAAAGTGGGGAGAGCGAACGCCTGTGCTATTCGGTGCGAGCCCTCGCGTTGCAACCCAGCTACCTTCGCGAGATTTAGTTTGCGCGTACCAAAATCGGCGCGAATAGAATGGGTATGGCTTGTGGGCGAAAATTTGTGGTTTTCCACATTTTTTTGATGTTTTTCAGTGTCCAATAGATTGTGGTCGGCTTGCCGAACCAGCACAAATTGTAGCATAACAAAGTTTGGTAAGATTGAGGTTATCCCCAAGTCGGCGTCTTTATCCCCAGATTAATGGCAGTTATCCACAAAAAAATCATAAATCAACAGACATAAAGTTAGATGGAAAAGACAAGTGGTTGACAGAAAAAAAGTGAGTTTTCATCCTTGCGAAGGTTTGAAGGTACAATTCTCTAGAAATGGAATTTGGCATCGTCGCGTTCTGTTTCGGCAAAGTGGTGGGTAACCTTCGCAAGGTTGGGCTGGGTACACAAAAAACCGGGCAAGTGCCCGGTTTTTTCGTTAGGTGGCTTGGTTGTAAAGCCGCTCTTTGATCGCCAATACTTCCCGACGGCGCTGGTTGTCCGTCTCGATCTGTTCGGCGATTTTTTCGTAGGCGTACATCACGGTCGTATGATCGCGCCCGCCGAGCAATTCGCCGATCTGCGGGAGCGAGGCGTCGGTCTCTTCGCGCAAAAGGTACATCGCCATTTGGCGCGGCACGACGATCTCTTTGTTACGCCCGCGCCCCGTCAAGTCCGCCAAGTCCACGCGATAAAACTCGGCGACGACTTGAATCACTTGCGCTTCGGTGATCGGTTGATGGCGCAGAATGTCTTGGAGCACGATTTCGGCGAGGTCCACGGTCAACGGCAGTTTCATCAATTGGGCGTGACCGTACACGCGCGTCAGCGCGCCTTCCAACTCGCGAATGTTGCTTTGCACTTTGCGCGCGATGAAATCGAGCACTTCGCTCGGCACCGCGACGGAATGGCTTTCGACCTTGGCGCGCAAAATCGCGATCCGCATTTCGAGATCCGGCGGTTGAATATCGGTGATCATGCCGCCCTCAAAGCGCGAGCGCACGCGGTCTTCCAGCGTCGAAATCGCGCGCGGGTGGCGGTCGCTTGAAATCACGATTTGTTTGTTCGCTGCGTGCAAGTGATTGAAGGTGTGAAAAAATTCCTCCTGGGTGGACTCTTTGCCGCCGATAAATTGGATGTCGTCAATCAGCAACACATCCACCTGGCGATACAATTGGCGGAATTCTTCGGTGGACTGATTGCGAATCGAATTGATCAGGTCGTTGGCGAAGGTCTCGGATGAGACGTACATCACGCGCTTGCCATGCACTTGCGGATGCTGTCCGAGCGCGTGCAGTAAGTGTGTCTTACCTAACCCGGTGCCGCCGTACAAAAACAGCGGATTGTACGATTCGCCGAGATGTTCGGCGACGGCGAGTGCGGCGGCGTGCGCTAACCGATTCGAGTTGCCGACGATAAAAGTTTCGAAGGTATATTTGGGATTGAGTGGGCGAGTGATGCGTCCAGCAAAATCGGTCTCACGCGGATTGGCGGTGGCTGGCTCTTCGCGCTTGGGTTCCCGTTCGTCTACCTGCGCGTGACCCAGCAATGGGGTGGTGCGTTCCGCCGGTGGGTCTGTTCGTTCACGCGAAGATTTTTGATCTTTGACCACGTAGCGTACCTCCGCCGACCGACCCAGGATGCCGGTCAAAGTCCGGTGGATAGTGGTGGACAGACGATTTTCGAGCCATTCTTTGGCATACGGGCTATGGACGCCGACGACCATCGAGCCGTTGTCGTACCCAATCGCATACGTGGGGCGCACCCAGGTATCGAAGGTCGCTTTGGTCATCTGTAATTGCAGTTCGCCGAGCGTCGCGTGCCATATCTCTTGAGGGTTCATAGGTGTGTCCTGTCTGCGCAGGGAAACAAAAAAGCCGTGACCGCGCTGTCTCGGTATCAAATGCCGCAAGATTGTAATACATCTTGGGATTGTACGCAAGATGAAAACCTTAAAAAGGAAATCCGCGTGCCGGCTTTTTAAGATTGGACTCGCCGGTAGAAAAGATGTGGACAAAGCGCGCACTACTCGTGCAGGTTAAGAAATCTATACGCGTATCCCCCACGCCTAGTGGTCGTTGAAAAAAATGCCACAAGAGGTGTGGATGAAAACGGCGGTACATGTGGATTGGTTGTGGAAAAAATGTGTGTTATAATCGGCGGCAATGCGTAAATGGATTTTCCTCGCGCTCGCCCTCGTGATTTTGATCCCCGCAACGATGCTGGTGTATCTTTCGCAAACCACGCGACAACTCACTGGCGTCGTGCGCGATGCAACGAATCAACAACCCATTGAAGATGCGTTACTGAACCTTGCCGGCAATCTTGCCGCGAGCGACACGCGTGGCGAATACGCCGTGTCTTTGCCGCCTGGCGCGACCTTGCTCGCGGTCGAAGCGGAGCGCTACGCGGCGGCGCAGGTTTATCTCGACGCCGTGAGTCCATTGTCACAGACTGTCGCGCTCGATGTGTGGCTCATGCCGAATCGCGTTGCCGGCGTGGTGCGCGATGCGGAGACGCACTTGCCTTTGCCAAACGCGTCGGTCACGGTCGGCGAACAGAAACTTGCGACGAACGCGCAGGGCGCGTTTGAAGCGCGCGGCGTAAAAAAAGGCGCGATGATCACCGCCGTACTGCTGGGTTATCAATCGTCCACCCAGACGTTCGACGAGCAGAACGATTTCGATTTCCCGCTCGCGCCGAACGTTCTCGTCGTCGCGGTGAGCGATGTGACGACCAAGCGCCCGCTGGCGAATGCGCGTGTAGAATTCGGAAACCAAACGCTGACGACCGGCGCGGATGGTCGCGTCGAATTGCGTCGTGTGAAACCTGGGACGGCGATTCGCGTCGCGCTGGCTGGCTACGACGCCGCAAGCGCGCCATACACCGGGAACGCGTCGCTCGCGTTTGCGTTGCGCGCAAATGTTGTCGAAGGCGTGGTCACCGACGCGGTGACGAATCAACCGATCAGTGGCACGTTGATCTTTCTGGGCGCGACGAGTGTGACGACGAACGCACAAGGCAAGTATCGCATCGAAAATGTTCCACCCAAGGCGACGATCTCTTTGCTCGCGCCCGGCTATCGCAAAACGCCGGTCGAAGTCAGCGGCTTGGCGAGGCGCGATGTGAAACTCGCGCCGTTCCACGCGCGCGGCATTCGCATACCATTCGGCGCGACAAACGATCACGTGTCCGAGCTGATTGACATGGTGACCAAGACGGAATTGAACACGGTGGTCGTGGATGTAAAATCGGAGAAAGGGCGCATTGCCTGGGATTCCCAGGTTCCGCTTGCGAAAGAAATCGGCGCGCGTCTACCGCAAAGCGTGGACCTCGTGGTCGTGCTCGACGCGTGCCGCAAGCACAACATCTATTGCATCGCGCGAATGCCGGTCTTTCAAGACACCTTGCTTGCCACCTCACGCCCAAATCTCGCGATCAAGTATACAAACGGTGTGGTGTTTACCGAGAACGGCGGCAGCGCGTGGACGAATCCGTACCATCAAGATGCGTGGGCGTATAATCTGGCGCTCGCAAAAGAAGTTGCCGCGTTGGGCTTTGAAGAAATCCAATTCGACTATGTGCGTTTTCCTGGCTTGTGGAACAATCTCTATTTCGGCGCGGGGGTGACGAATACCGAAGAGACGCGCATCGCGACGATTAGTGGTTTTCTCGCGCGGGCGCAAAAGGAATTGCGTCCGACCGGCGTGTTCCTCTCCGCGGATGTGTTCGGTTTGACGACCGCAACCGACGACGAGCAATACACCGGGCAACGGTTGCGCGATCTGGGTCCGTACCTCGATTACATTTCGCCGATGGTCTATCCCGATACCTGGGTGCGCGCGGAGGATTTGTTATCGCGCGGGCTGGGTATTCCGAATTGCACCGAAGCGGTGCGCTGTCCGTACGAGGTGATCTTCAACAGCACCAAACGTGCGATGGAAAAAACACCGACGCGCATTCGTCCGTGGTTGCAAGCGTACAGCGGACGCGGCGATTTTGGACTGACGCAATATCGCGTACAGAAAAAAGCCGCGGCGGACGCGGGCAGTCACGGCTGGCTCTTTTGGAACGGCACGGGCAGTTACGACATCAAGTTGTTCGACGCGAAAAAATAAGTCGTGGGTAGACCGGTAGACAAGAAAACCGGTAGACATGGTGGCGATGCCAACTTGTCTACCGATTTTCTCAACAGTGTAGCATGGCGACCGACAGGGGCGATTGAAATCGCCTTTGGTGGGCGTTCCGCCGGGCGTCCATCCCTCATTGCATTCGGGACAATTGCCATTTTACCGGCGGGCATGCTACAGTCTCATTTTCTCGATTACTTTGAGATTCGCTTTTGGAAACGCGTAACGCGACAGTGCGTCCGGTGCGACCCACTTGAACGCCGCGCATCCAATCGCGCGCGGGCGACCGCGGACGTGTTTGCACTGGAACGCGTGCAGTGTGATCGCAAAGTGCGAGTACGCGTGTTCCACCTCCGCGAATTTTTCTCCGACCGCGATTTCGATCCCCAGTTCCTCGCGCACCTCGCGCGCGGCGCATTTTTCGAGCGACTCGCGTTTTTCGCGATGACCGCCCGGAAATTCCCACAGCCCGCCAAGCAGCGCGTCGTCTTTGCGTCGCGCGATCAACACCTTGCCGCGTTTCCAGATCACGCCCACTGCGATTTCATGATGGGGCAGTGGTTTCTTTTTTTGCTTGATCGGCAACTCATCTTGAATCCCGGCACGTCGCGCGGCGCACCCGCGTTTCAGCGGACACGCGTCGCACGCGGGTTTGCGCGGCGAGCAAACCGTCGCACCGAGTTCCATCACGGCTTGGTTGAACTCGCCTGCGAGTCCGTGTGGGACCAGTTCCGTCACCAACTCCCAGAGTGAATCCTGCGTCGCTTTGCTTTTAGAGTCGCTCTCAATCTTGAAATAACGGCACAATACGCGCGTCACATTGCCGTCGAGCACCGGCGCATCGCGCTGGAACGCGATGCTGGCGACCGCGCCGGCGGTGTAACGACCAATGCCGGGCAGCGCGCGCAGTTCTTCGACGGTGCTGGGCAGGTTGCCGTCGAACCGCGCGACGATCTCTTGCGCGGCGCGATGCAGATTCCGCGCGCGCGCGTAGTATCCCGCGCCTTCCCAGGTCTTGAGCACGTCGTCGAGCGGCGCGGACGCGAGCGCGTGAACCGTTGGAAAGCGCGCGAGGAATCGTTCGTAATACGGGATGACTATGGCGACTTGGGTCTGTTGGAGGAGCGTTTCAGAAATCCAAACGCGATACGGATCGTGCGCGTCGCGCCGCCAGGGGAGAGCGCGTTTGTGGGTGGCGTACCACGCGAGCAAACGTGCGGCGATGTTTTTGCGGGAGCGAGCGGATAAATTCTTTGCTGACAGGACACTCATGCGCGATTTTCAAAAACCACAGATTGTTTTTTCTGTGCAATCTGTGGTTCAACTTTTCTTGTGGCTGGCTAGATTTTCTCCATCACCAAAATGTACTCAACTGGGTACGCGAGCATCTTCGCGTTTGCCGCGGAAGTGAACTTACCGGTTTCGGGGTCGCGTGTTTGCGGGAGAATTTTGGAAGGAATCTCGCGCTTGATGATGGCGTGTTTGCGAAAGCCGATACTTTGCATCTGCTCGACAAACACTTCAGCGTTGCGAATCGCGACGCCTTTCAACGCCGTGTTGCCGATGACGATGCACGCCTTGCCGCCGGGTTTGAGCGCGCGGCGCATCTCGATAAAACATTCGAGCATGTCCGCGAAATAGTTTTGCACCTCGCGCGATTTTTTCGTCTCGCCCATCGCGCGACAAATTTCGTCCGCGAGCTTGCTCTGCAACGCGATGTCATCGCGCGTCGAGTGCGCGGTGCCGATGAACTGTTTGCGAAATTCCGGGAGCGAGTCGCAGTACGCCAACCACAGCGCGGCAAGTTGGTGCAAGTCGGCGTACTCGTACGAGGTGACGTACGGCGGCGAGGTGACGACGAGCGTCGCGGCGTTGTCCGCGACCGGCAACGCGCGCGCGTCGCCGCACTGCGCGATGCGAAACGCGTCCGGGTTCTCGCGCACGCGCGGCGCGAGTGCGTCCCAGAATGCGTGATTCTGTCTGAGCATCGCGCGCGTTTGTCGCGCGAACGCGGCGACCGGGTCCGCCGGCGTTTTGTGTGGATCGCGCGTCGGCTTGACACTGCGTTGCAGCCAGATCGAGCACGATTTCAAAATCTGCGCGAACGCGACGAGGAAGAAATCGCGCACGGGCGCGTCGTCCATCGCCGAGACCGCGCCGAGAATCGCGCCCAGTTTTTCTTTTTGCGCGCGCGTAAACCAATAGTCAATCCGTTCGTTCGCCGGAATGATCGCGCGCGCGTTTTCGAAATCGAGTAGCGCGAGTGCGTGCTTGAGCGTGTCCGGTTCGATGGGCGTGGCTTTGACGCGCGCGACGAGATGCGCGACCGGGTTGATGTCCACGCCGACGCCGACACGTG
Source organism: Chloroflexota bacterium (assembly GCA_016219275.1). NCBI lineage: Bacteria > Bacillati > Chloroflexota > Chloroflexota bacterium. The sequence continues at coordinate 104,256 of JACRBM010000056.1, read as the reverse complement.
CCTGCATCATCGCTTCGATGATCGTCGTGCCGCTACCCATAAACGGGTCCGCGATGATATCGCCTGCGCGGGACAATTCGCGAATCAAGCGCGCGGCGAGTTGCGGAATGAATTTCGCCGGGTAGGTGTAATAGCCGTGCGTGATATAGCGCGTTTGCGCCGAGGTGCATTCGGTGAACGACCAGGTTGGGTCGGGCACGATGTTTGACCAATTCACTCAGTTTGCCTTTGTCGAAATGATCAACCACAGATTTCACAGATTCCACAGAAAAAAATCCATGCAATCTGTGAAATCAGTGGTTGATTCAAATTATCCTGGGCGCGCGAGGGCGTCCCATTCCTCGCGCAAAAGGTCCATCAGAATTTCATCGTGGAACGTGCCGTTGCGAAACAGACCTTGCCGCTTGACGCCGACGCGTTTGAAGCCGGCTTTTTCGTACGCGCGTTGCGCGCGCGGGTTGAAATCGTACACCCACAACTGGACGCGGTTCAATCCCAGTTGCTCGAAGGCGAAACGCAAGAGTGTGCGCGTCGCGTCGGTGCCGTACCCCTGGCTCCAATAATTCTTGTCGCCGATAAAAATGCCGAACGTCGCGGTGCGGTTCTTCAAATCCACGTTGTGCAAACCGCAGTTGCCGATGAGTTGTCCTTCGAGTGTGCGGATGCCAAAGACAAAATTCTCCTTGCTCTTGCGGCGATTCTCAAACCACTCAGTCTCGTCTTCGATGTTCATTGGGATCGGAATACCGGGCATCAAGAACTGGCTCACTTCCCAATCGTTCAGCCATGCGACGTACTTGGGCAATTCCTCGCGTTGCACTGCGGCGAGTTCCACTTGTTCACCGCGCCACATCGTTCGCCTCCATCGTTGAAATTGCGCGGAGTATAGCACGAACGCCGCGTGGATACAACTTGATGCAGGTTTCGGCATCACGCAACCTGTGCTGTGTTGTGGTTGAAAAGGTTTTGACGACAAATCAAATGTGATTGCTGTTCAACCTTCGCAAGGTTTTTTCACTACCCAAAAACTTGACGCACACCCAGCCGCCTGCATCGGTTTGCTCGCGCGTGTGACCTGTGCTACACTTGCGCCCATGTCCGGTCTATCACGCGTTGGGGCGAAGCATTCGCCCAAGCCAACTCTAAATATCAAACGCGATGCTATCCGTCGCGATGGTTCGCCAGCTATCGCGATTTTGCGAATGCTTAGACCCTACCTTGTTTTCATCGCGATCCTCGTCTGCGCGTGCGCGCCGACAACCAAGCGCGTCGTCCTCATCAGCGACGGCGAACGACGCGTGTTCGACACGCAAGCCGTCACCGTCGAAGACGTTCTGCGCGAGCAACAAATCCCGGTCGGTGAGTACGACCGTGTGGACCCGCCCCTCTTCGCCGAGGTGGGACGCAGCGCGACGATCACTGTCACCCGCGTCGAAACGCGCGTCGAGTCCGTCTCCCAGCTCTTGCCTTTTACGCGCCAAATCGTACGCGATGAAACCTACCCGCAAGGTCAACCGCGCGTACTGCAACTCGGCGCGAACGGCTCGGTCGCGATCACCTACACGATCACCATCGAAGATGGCAAAGAGACCGGGCGTCGCGAGACCGCGCGCAAAATAATCGCGCAACCTAAAGACGAAGTGCTCGCGTTCGGAACCCAGGGCAGTATTCCCAGCGTTCCCATTTCCGGCACACTCGCGTATCTCTCGTACCGCAACGCGTGGGTGATGCGCCAATCGAGCGGCGAAAAACGTCCGCTCACGGCAAGCGGCGATCTCGACGGACGTGTGCTTTCGCTTTCGGCAGACGGACGGTATTTGCTTTTTTCGCGCGCGGCAAGCGACGCCGCGAACGCGCTCAACGCGCTGTGGATCGTGGACACACTCGTCAGCGGTGACGCGCCGCGCCCGCTCGGTGTGAACGATGTGCTGTGGGCGCAACTCGCGACCGACGCGCGCGCGCTGGCGTACACGACCGGCGAAAAGATCGAAGGCGCGCCGGGTTGGAAAGCGCGCAACGATCTCTGGGTTGCGCCGCTCGCCCTGGGCGACGGCAACGTATCGCTCAGACCCGCGCAACAAGTGTGGAAGCCGGCGTTCCCCGCGCCGTACAGTTGGTGGGGCGCGAATTTCGTGTGGGCGTCGGACAATCGTTCGATTGCTTACGCGTTCTCGAATGAAATCGGTTTCGTAGATGCCGGCGACCGCGCAACCGACGACAATCGCACGCCGCGCCGCGCGCTGAAAACATTCGCGCCGTTTCGCACGCGCGCCGATTGGGTGTGGACTCCGCAAATCGCGTGGTCGCCCGATAGTCGTTTTATCATCGGCGTCGTGCACGCGCCGCTCGGCAACCCGCTCGCCGCGAGCGACGACCCAACGTTCGAGGTGTGGGCGCTCGCGCGCGATGGCTCGGTGAGCGCGCCGCTGGCAAAACAGACCGGGATGTGGTCCGCGCCGACGTGGTCGCCGGCGAACGCGCGCGGTGAGAGTCGCATCGCGTTCGGCGTATCGCTCTCGCCGAGCGACAGTGAACGCAGTCGCTACGCGCTCGAAGTGATGGATCGCGATGGCGGAAACAAGCGACGCATTTTTCCGCAAGCCGATGAAACCGGGTTGACGGTCGTGCAGAGCGCGTGGTCGCCGAGCGCGCAACAACTCGCCGCGATTCGCGACGGCGATGTGTGGTTGTACGATTTCGCGACGAATCGCTGGGCGCAGCTGACCGCGAATAGCGCGTCGTCGTTGCCGCGGTGGGCGCGGTGAAGCGGATGGCGAATGGCGAATGGCGTATTGCGTGATGCGCGAGGGTTGAGACGTGACAAAAAAACAATTGCGCGAGATAGTTGAAAAAACAAACGGGCATTGTCATTTTTGCGGCAACAAACTGGATTTTGATAAACGCGGTTGGCGACCAGGTAGTTTGCGCGGCTATTGGGAAGTTGACCACGTAACTCAGCGCGCTAAAGGAGGCGCGCGTTCGGCAAAGAATTGTTTACCTGCCTGTACGAATTGTAACCGCCTGCGCTGGCATCGTAACGGCATAACATTGCGGCGAACAATCGTATTGGAAATAATCGCACGGCGTGAAATCCACAAGAATAGTGACCTTGGTAAAAAGTTGAAAAGATTGCGAGCGAATCGTCGTCGAAAAAATATCGCGCGAAGAGAGACGCAGGATTGACAAACACATCACGAATCATTCGCGATCTATTTATCCTTCTCATTTGCGCGGCGGCGCTGGCTGGCTCCGCCGGTTTTGCATTCATTAAGTTTCGCGATATGCAAACGCAGACGCGCGGGGTTGGCGATTTGGAAAATCGCCCCACGCAATTCGGCGTGAATGTTTCGCTCGAACAGTACTCGGACGCGGATTTGAATCGCGCGCTCGCGCTGATTCGCAACGGCGGCTTTACGCTCGCTCGCCAGCATTTTTATTGGGACGACCTGGAACCGAAACGTGGCGAGTTCGCGTGGGAGAAAGCAGATCGAATCATCTGGCGCGCGCGCGAAAATAATCTTGACCTCATCGCGGTGATTGACACGACGCCCGCCTGGGCGCGCGATCCAGGCGAAGCCGACCTAGTGAACGCACCACCCGCCAACCCGGACAATTACGCGCGATTCGTCGCCGCGTTCGTGGAGCGGTACTCGCGCCGAGACAACTGGGCAAGTCGTCTCTATATTCAAATCTGGGACAATCCGAACGTGCACCCGTTTTGGGGTCGCCGCAATGCCGACCCGTCCGAATACACAAAACTTTTGTGTGCGAGCGCACGCGCGGCGCGCGCGGCGAATCCTCAAATCAAAATTCTCTCTGCCGGTCTCGCGGCGAGCGAAGAATTGATTCGCGAGCACCCAGATTTTTCGGACGTGTTGTACTTGCGCGGGATGTATGACGCGGGCGCGCGCGAATGTTTTGATATTCTCGGCGTCAAACCGTATGGGATGTGGTCGGGCGCGGATGATCGCCGCGTGGCGATGGACACGTTCAACTTTTCACGCGCGATTCTTTTGCGCGAGGAAATGCTCGCGCGGGGTGATGCGAAGAAACCAGCATGGGCAGTGGAGTTTGGATGGAACGCGTTGCCGACTGATTGGCGCGGCAAGTCTTCTCCCTGGGGTTCCGATTCCGAAGCGACGCAAGCCGCGCGTCTCGCCGGCGCGATTCAACGCGCGCGGAGCGAGTGGGGCTGGATGAACGCGATGATCGTTCAACATTTCCAGCCGAACGCGCCCAGCGATGACCCGGTATGGGGATTCGCACTCGTGGATAAGAATCTCGAACCGCGCGCGCTGTACACTGCCGCGACGCGCGCGATTGCCGCGCCGGTTCTCCTCGCGTCGTTCGATTACGCGCGATTCTACGTAATGCTTGCCGCGCTCGGCGTGCTCGCGCTGATTGCCGCGTGGCAAGCGTGGCGTGCGTTGTGGCAATTGCCAATCCACGCGTGGTGGCAACCAATTGAAACGCGCTTCGTCGCATTGCCGGAAATCGTCCAGTTTGCCGCGCTCGCGCTCGCGGTCGTAGCATTTTACTATTCGCGCAACGCGGCGCTGAATTTCGTTTTGCTCGCGCTCGTGGTTTTCCTGTTTGCGCTGCGCCGCGACCTGGGATTGGCGATCACGGTTTTTACAATTCCGTTCTACCTGTTCCCGAAAAATCTAATTGGCAGCGCGCAGTTTTCGCTTGTCGAGTTGCTGACGCTGGCTTCGGTTGTCGGATGGATGATTCGCCAAGTGGGAGAGAAAGGGAGCAGGGGAGCAGGGGAGAGTTACGTTTCACGTTTTACGCATTACATTTCACGGCTTGCATCTCTTGACATTGCTATCTTCTTCTTTATCCTCGCCGGCGTTCTCTCGGTCGCGATTGCCGCGAACTTTGGCGTGGCGAATCGCGAACTGCGCGTGATCGTCCTCGAACCGGCGTTGCTCTACGCGTTGATCCGCGGGTCGAATTTGTCCGCGCGCGCTCTGCAGCGACTCGCCGACGCGTTCATCTTGTCCGCGCTCGCGGTATCGCTGATCGGGCTTTACCAATTCCTATTTACCAATTACGTGATTGTCGGCGAAGGTGTGCGGCGCATTCTCGCGGTGTACGGCTCGCCGAATAATCTCGCGCTTTATCTCGACCGCGCGTTGCCGCTTGTCCTCGCGCTCGCGTGGTTTGCGGATGATCCGCGTCGGCGCATCGCGTACGCGCTCGCCGCGATTCCAATTGGGGCATGTTTGTTTTTGACGTTCTCGCGCGGCGCGTGGTTGATCGGCTTGCCAGCCGGTTTGCTCGTCATCGGCATGCTGAGTGGTCGCCGTGCGCGGCTCGTGCTGATCGCGTTGCTCGTCGTTGCCGTCCTCGCGCTGATTCCGTTCTCGCAAACCGAACGCGCGCAATCGTTGTTTCAACTCGGTACCGGCACCGGCTTTTTCCGCGTGAGCGTGTGGCAGTCCGGCTGGGCGATGATTCTCGATCACCCGATCCTGGGTGTCGGGCTGGACAACTTTTTGTACGCGTATCCCAAGTACATCAGCGCCGACGCGTGGCGCGAACCGAACCTCTCACATCCGCACAATGTTGTTTTGGATTTCTGGGCGCGCATGGGTATTCCTGGGTTGATCGCGCTGGGGTGGATGGTTTTTGAATTCTTCAAGAAGGGGATCGGGGAACTGAGGGAAATAAAGGGGAATGCGCGCGCCCTCGTCATTGGGTTGATCGCGAGTATGAGCGCCGCGCTCGCGCACGGTTTGATTGACGCGGCGTACTTTTACGTGGACCTCGCGTTCGTGTGGATGCTCACGCTTGGATTCGTTAGCCAGATTGACCGGAATGACTAGTCTGACCATGCCAGAACCCAGGTTCCGTGAAGAAACCTGGGTTCTTTCTATTTACCCGCGTCTCTTTTTCGATGCGCTTCCTTCTCGCAGTACATTTGCGCGTCCGCTTGCCGCAACGCCTCGTTCAACAATTCGCCCCGCGTAGCGGTGGCAACGCCGATAGAAAATTCTAGCGGCGCATCATTCTCCGCCGCGTTGTGCAGCTTGAGATGATGACGCACGCGCCGCAAGGTTATCTCTGCCGCGTTCGCGTCGGTGTTCGGCAAGAGCACCGCAAACTCATCGCCGCCGATGCGCGCTACCACGTCTTCGGCGCGAAAGGATTTGCGTAGGACGCTTGCTGCGCGCTGGAGCAACGCATCACCCGCCGCGTGACCTTGCTGATCGTTGACGGGTTTGAGCCGGTCCACATCCACCATCACGAGCGAGACGGGGAATTGACGACTGTGTTCCAAGCTCGTCAGTTCAGATTCAAAAAACGCGCGATTGAATAGTTGCGTCAGCGTGTCGTGAGTGCTGAGATATTCGAGTTGCTGTTCCGCGAGTGTGCGCGCGGTGACATCCCAGAAAACGATTTGCAAGCCGCCGATCGCGCCTTCACGATCGCGCAACGGCGTCTTGAGGACCTGGACGAATCGTTTGCTCCCGCCCAAGGGTTGATGTTCTTCGACGGTTTCGAACGTGTCGCCGGATTCGATGACGCGCAAATCATCGGCGCGATATTTTTCCGCCAACTCCGGCGGGTGCAAATCCCAATCGGTTTTGCCCATCAGGTCCGCTAACGATTTGCCGAAGGCTTCGCAATAACGCGCATTGGCAAAGACCAACCGCCCGTCCAAATCTTTGCGGCACAAACTGAGCGGCAATGCCGCCACCAGCGATTGGTATAACGATTCGCTCGCGCGCAACGCCTCTTCCATTTGACGACGCTCGGTCAGGTCGGTGATCACCGCAATCGCGCCGGCGTATTGACCAGCGTGCCAGCGCGGCACGCCGGTCACCAACGCGTGGACGTGCGCGCCATCCGGACGGCGCACGTGCATTTCATACGTCGTCGTCTTGCCTTCCACGCGATTCGCCTGCGCGAGTGCGAGTGTGTCCAGGTCTTCGATGACCGTCACGTCGCTTGGACATTTGCCAATCAGATCTTGGACGGAATAGCCGGTCATGCGCGCGTACGCCGGATTGACGTACACGAAACGATCTTCCTCATCAATCACCGTCAAGCCCTGCCCCATCGTGTTGACGATCTGGAGAACGAAATCGCGTTCCGCTTCCAATTCTTGCGCGATGTGTGTTTGCCGCGCGTCGCGTTGTTCGAGCGCATCCGCCATCTCGTCAAAATCTCGCGCCAGCTCACTCAGTTCGCTGACACCGTATGGCAACGTCGTGCGCGCCGATAAATCGCCCTCGGCAAGTCGCCGTGTCGCGCGCAACAGCGTATTGACACGCCGTACGATAAACCAATCGCCGCCGTACCACGCGAGCACAAACACGAGCGCGGTCACCAACGCCAACGCGACCAGTTGGCGCGTGAGGATCGCATCCTGCGCGGCAAACGCAACCGCGCGCGGAACGCCGATCAGCACATGCGCGCTCGAATCGGTTTGATCGTGCAGTGTGGTAAACGCATACAAAAGCGGCACATCGTCCATTCCCAATCCTTGCGCCGTGCCTTCATTTTGCGCGAGAACGGTTTTGGCGATGGCATAATCGGCGGCGAGCTTGCCGACCCAGTTTTCCGGATTGGGGTAGCGCGCCAGAATCACGCCATTCCGATCAAGGATGACAAGTTGCGAACCTTCCGGCAAGCGCGCGCTCGCGGCGACTTGATTGAGCCAGGCGAGATCCAGTCCCGCCGTTACGACGCGCCGAACTTGTCCAGACAAATCGAGTATAGGATAACCCAAGGCGAGTGATGCTTTATGGCTGATTAGACCAACTTGATAGTCGCCCACCGCAAATTCGCGCGTTTCGAGTGCGCGACGGAAATGTGGGCGCTCGGCAATATCGAACTTGCCGGTAAAAGGAATGGCGCTGCACAAGACCGCTCCATTTGGATCGGCGACGGCAAGGTTGGCGTACGCAGAGTTTTGTTGGATGACGCGGGCGAGCAAATCGTTGCACGCGGTCGAGTCATCGCTTTGAATCTGAGGAAGTAAAGCGAGCGTGGTCAACAAAGCACGCGCGTTTTCGATGAGGTCTTGATGCGCATCGGCGGCAAAGTGTGCCGTCCGCAACGCGTCGGCTTCGATCTCATCCACTACGCGCTCGCGCTGTTGCAGATCCAGGTAGAAAATCAGACCCAGCATCGGCGCTACGGCGAGGAAAACAAGCCAAAGTAAACGTGCGCGCAAACTCATCAATGAGCGAAGCGCCTTGGACATAACGAGACCTTTCAAACAACCTAGCCCGGAAGAAGCAGACCTGTCTAAGAGAATGTTTAGGAACAGCCAACCTTGCGAAGGGTTAGCCGACAAAACAAGTGTGGTTTGCAGGCGACGGGCGCGTCATTGAGAAACGCGTTTCTAATCAACCTTCGCAAGGCATTTCGCCGAATTGCTAAACAAGCACTATGAGAACTGGTATTCATTATACTGACCTGTCCTGGATTTGGCAAAAGTACATCGTGCCTATTTCAACATTCGGCATGGGTGTACGTCAAGTTTTTGGGTGGTGAAAAATCCTTGCGAAGGTTGAACGGCTATCATATTTGATTTGTCGTCAAAACCTTCGCAAGGTTGAGTGTTCCAAAATTTTGACGCACACCCATTCGGCATGTGTCATTTGTCATTTGCCCATTTGTCATTTATAATTGCGCCACATCGCTTGTGGAGGCATAAACACCGATGAGAATCCTAATTACCGGGGGCGCCGGCTTGATCGGCTCGCACCTCTGCGATTATTTCGTCGCGCGCGGCGACAACGTGATCGCGATGGACAATTTCATCACCGGCAGCCCCGACAACATTGCCCAACTGCAGGGCAATCCGCATTTTACGTTCATCCGGCAAGATGTCACCGAGCACATCCGCATCGAAGGGTATCTCGATGCGGTTCTCCATTTCGCCTCGCCGGCAAGCCCCGTCTCGTACATGGCGTATCCGATTCAAACGCTCAAGGTCGGCGCGCTCGGCACGCACAAGGCGTGCGGCTTGGCGCGCGCCAAAGGCGCGCGCTTTTTGCTCGCGTCCACGTCCGAAGTGTACGGCGACCCGATTGTCCATCCGCAGCGCGAGGATTACTGGGGCAACGTCAACCCGATCGGTCCGCGCGGCGTGTACGACGAGGCGAAACGCTTTGCCGAAGCCATGACGCTGGCGTACCATCGCGCGCACAATGTCGAGACGCGCATCGTTCGGATTTTCAACACGTACGGTCCGCGCAACGCGCTCGACGATGGACGCGTCGTGCCGAATTTCATCGGGCAAGCCGTGCGCGGCGAACCGTTGACGGTGCATGGCGACGGACAACAAACGCGTTCGTTCTGCTACGTCGGCGACACCGTCGAAGGGATCGTCCGTTTGCTCGAATCGAACGAGCGCATGCCAGTCAACATCGGCAACCCGAACGAAACGACGATTCTGACGTTCGCGCAAAAGATCATCGCGATCACGGGCAACCAAGCCGGCATCGTCTTTCGTCCGCGCGGCGTGGACGACCCGAACCGGCGTTGTCCGGACATTACCAAAGCGCGCACGATCCTGGGGTGGGAGCCGCGCGTCGAATTGGACGCCGGTCTCACCACGACGATAGAGTACTTTAGGCGCAAGATCAAAGGTAAGTAGTTTGATAGTTGAGTAGTTGGATAGTTGGGTGCTTGAACAATTAAACTATCAAACTATCAAACTACCCAATTATCCCAACTGACGATGTTCATCGCACGGCAGAATTATCGAATGGTGGGACTCGCGCTCGCGCTGATTATGGTCGCGGGCGCGTTGATTGTCTTGCCGACGGCGAGCGCGCTCGCGTTGATCGGCGGGGCGCTCGCGCTGGTTGCGATGGCGCGTTGGCACGAACTCGCGTTGTACGCGCTGATCTTCGCCGTACCGTACGGTTCGTGGTTTCCGATTCAAATCAGCGTCGCGAACGTCACCGCGGTGGATGTGCTTGTCGCGTTGCTCGTCGCGTTGTGGTTCGCGCGGATGATCGCGCGCGACCGGCGCATCGCGATTCGATTGCCGGCATTGTCGCTGCCGTTCGCATTGTTTCTGTTCGCCGCGCTGCTCTCGACGACCGCCGCGGTGTCGTTCGAGTTCGCGGCAAAAGAATTGATCAAGTGGCTTGAAATGTTCGCGATGTATCTGTACGTCGCGAACAACCTGGACGAAAAGCAGTTGCCGCGCGTGCTCGTCGCACTGTTGCTCGCGGGAATGACAGAAGCCGCGATTGGCATTTACCAATTTGTGTTTCGTTGGGGTCCCGAAGGATTTTTGTTATTCGGGCAATTCATCCGCGCGTTCGGCACGTTCGAACAACCGAATCCATTCGCCGGGTATCTCGCGCTGATCGCGCCAATAACGATAGGTTTAGTTTTCGCAGTCGACAGTGAACAGTCAACAGTCAACAGTAAAACTGTTCACTGCTCACTGTTCACTGTTTACTCGTTAGCGTTCGTCGCCGTACCGTCAGGCATCGCTATGCTCGCCGCGGTGCTGATGAGCTGGTCGCGCGGCGCGTGGATTGGCGTCGCGGCGGGCTGTGTTGTCGCCGTCGTCGCGCAAAGCCGCCGCGCGTTCGTGCTGACGAACGTCGCCGCGCTCGCGTTGATCGTCATCGCGTTTCTCGGCAGTCTCAATCTCATTCCGCCAATGATCGCGGACCGGTTTAGCGGCATCACGGATTATTTCGGCGTGTTCGACGTGCGCGGCGTCAGAGTGGACGACGCGAATTTCGCGCTGGTCGAACGTATGGCGCACTGGCAAGCCGCGGCGGAAATGTTCGCGCGCAATCCAGTGCTCGGCGTGGGATTCGGAAACTACGCGCCGGCGTATCCCGCGTACAGTCTGCCGCGCTGGGACGATCCGCTCGGTCACGCGCACAATTATTATTTGAACGTCGCCGCCGAAACCGGCGCGATCGGTTTACTCGCGTACCTCGCGCTGTGGGGCGCGGCGTTTTGGCAAGCATGGCGCGCGATTCGCGTCGCGCGTGGATGGCAACGCGGCGTCGCGGCAGGGCTGCTCGGTATGCTCGTCGCGCTCTCCGTGCACAACCTCTTCGACAATTTGTTTGTACACGGCATAGCAGTGCAGGTCGGCATCGGGCTAGGAATCTTGGAGGAAATAACGAATAGCGGAGAGCGAATAGCAAATGGCAAATAGTGAATAGCAAATGGCGAATAGCAATTTGCCATCCGCTATCTGCCATTCGCTATTCGCCATTGCCTCGGAGGATTTTATTTGGCGAAGTTACTATCATTGATCGCGCTCAATCAGAGCGAATTCAACCGTTTTTTTAAATTCGTGATTGTCGGTGGCGTCGGCGCATTCGTGGATTTTAGTGTGCTCAACTGGCTTGTTCTCGGTGTCGGTTTGCCGAAAGAGTACGCGAACCTCGTTTCGGTAATATGCGCGATTGTGAGCAACTTTACGTGGAATCGTTTGTGGACGTATCCTGAATCACGCGAGCGTCCCTGGCATACCCAGTTCGGTAAATTTACGATTGTGAATCTGATCGGCTTGGGCATCAACCAACGCGTTTTTCTCAGCGCGGACGCGTTGATTTTTGGACCGGTGCTGCCGCATCCACTCGATTACAACGCCGCCAAAGCGACTGCCATCGGCGTGGTCTTGTTTTGGAATTTCTTCATCAATCGTCAGTGGACGTATCGAGGAATTTAGTCGGGTAGTTGAGTAGTTGAATAGTTGAGTAGTTCTTCAGTCATCCAACTATCCAACTACAAAACTATAAAACGATGCAACTAACCATCGGAATTGATTTCACCTCTGCTTCACGCGAGCGTGCCGGGATTGGTCGCTATGCGCGTGAGTTGGTGCGCGCCTTGTCGCGACTTGATGGCACGAATCGTTACGTCCTCTTCGTCCCGCGCGACGCGCACGCTGAGTTGCTCCGATTCGATTGGTCGCCCAACTTTACGATTCGGCGCGCGCCGCTGACCGAACGCTATCTCGCCGCGCTGTGGCATCGCGCGCGTGTGCCGCTGTTCGTCGAAGCGTTCATCGGCAAGGTAGACGTATTCTACTCGCCGGATTTTTTGTTGCCGCCCACGCGCGCGCGGCGCACACTCGTCACCGTTCACGATCTCTCGTACGTGCGCGTGCCCGAATGTTTCCCCGCGCCGTTGTTGAACTATCTCAATCGCGCCGTTCCGCGCGCGCTTGCACGCGCCGACCTGGTTCTCGCCGATGCGGACAGCACGCGGCGCGATGTGAACGATGTGTATCGCGTGCCGCGCGACAAAATCAAGACGCTCTACTCCGGCGTTGATCCGCGTTTCAATCCCAGCATTGCCCCCGAATCGCAAGCGCGCGTCCACGAACTGACACGCGGCAAACCGTACCTGCTCGCGGTCAGCACGATTCAGCCGCGCAAGAATTACGCGCGATTGATCGAAGCATTTGGCAGAATAGCGAATTCGCAATTCCTAGTTCGCAATTCGCAATTGGTTATCAGTGGGGCAAAAGGGTGGATGTTTGAGGATGTTTTTCAAAAAGTTGAGCGGCTTGGACTGCAAGAGCGCGTGATCTTTCCAGACTTTTTCGCGGACGACGATTTGCCGGCGTTGTACGCGGGCGCGACGTTGTTTGTGTATCCGTCGCTCTACGAAGGATTCGGTTTGCCGGTCGCCGAGGCGATGGCGTGCGGCGCGCCGGTCGTGTGCTCGCACGCGTCGTCGTTGCCCGAAGTCGCGGGCAATGCCGCGCTGTACTTTGATCCGCACGATGTGGACGCGATGGCAAACGCGATGCAACGCGCGCTCACGGACGAATCACTGCGAGACGATTTACGCGCGCGCGGATTTGCCCAAGCGAAAAAGTTTTCCTGGGACAAGGCGGCGCGCGAGTTACAAACTTACTTGACATCGAGGTAGTCAACGATGAACGACTCTGAAAGTTCTGTGACGTTCAAAGAATTAGCGCAAGGTGTGGTTGTGATTGACGTCGCCGCCGCGTTCATCGCGATGGCGGTGAGTTGGCTCGTCGGCGGATGGACGCTCGATGCGTTTGCCGAGGCGTTGTACCTCGCGGGCTTTGCCGTGATTCTCGTCGGCGCGGTGGTTGGGATTGTCGCGGCGATTTCATCGCGCGGCAAACGCACACCGCCAACCCAGCAGCGCGGCAATCTGACCGCGATGATCGCCATCGGCGCGGGCATGACCTTGCTCGCGGCAAGTTTCTTGCTCATCAACACGCTGTAGAAAATCATGCGCGACGCGACACTGGTCTTTCTCCTCGACGGCGACAAGATTTTGCTCGGCTATAAAAAGCAGAGATTTGGCGCGGGCAAGTGGAATGGATTCGGCGGCAAGATCGAGGATGGCGAGTCTATTGCCGATGCCGCGGCGCGTGAGTTGCGCGAAGAATCCAGTGTCATCGTTGCGCCGGACGATTTGATGCCCGTCGCGCGCATCGAGTTTTTCTTTCCGGCGAAACCAGAGTGGGACCAGGTCGTTCACACGTTCATCGCGACGCGCTGGCGCGGCGAGCCAAGCGAGACGGATGAAATGTCGCCGCGTTGGTTTGCGACAAATTCGATTCCTTATGCTACAATGTGGGCGGACGATCAACACTGGTTGCCGCGCGTCTTGCAAGGCAAACACGTCGCGGCGAAATTTACCTTCGGCGATGACAACGAAACGATCACCCACGCGGAGATTCACGATGCTTGATTTCGATTCGCACGACCACGAATTTTTCATGCGCGAAGCGTTGAGCGAAGCCGCGCGTGCGCTGAGTGAAGGTGAGCGACCGATTGGCGCGGTCATCGTGCATGATCGCAAGATCGTCGGCAGAGGTCGCGCGCAGCACAACGCGCGGCATAGCGAAATCGCGCACGCGGAGCTGAACGCGTTGCTCGACGCGGAGAAATTCATCCACGATCACATTCACGACGGCGTGATTTTGTACACGACCGTCGAGCCATGCGTGATGTGCCTCGGCGCGATCGTGATGAGCGACGTGGATCATGTCGTGTTCGCGCTCGCGGACAAGAACATCAACCCGGCACAGATGCTCGAAAATCCGTACGTGCGGCGACACATCAAGGACTATGTCGGCGGCGTGCTCGAAGCGGAGAGCATCGCGTTGTGGGAGCGCGCCAGGTCGAATGAGCTAAAGCTGATGCGTGGGCGAGGACCGTAGATCGTTCAGCCCAGCACAGAAACGTTAGCAACTCAACTACACTTCAAACACAAGAATTGATATGGCGCTAGTTCGAAATCCTCCGCATTGATCGTTTGTCCACTCACCAAATCGGTGAACGCGTATCCCGAACCGTAGAGCCGCACTAGATTGCCCGCCACGGTTTGCGTTTGCTCGCTGAAATTCGCCAACACGATGATGCAATGCGCCTGATGTTGGCGCACGAATCCCAGCACGTGATCGTTGCCGACGTTCATGGCTTGCAGATCGTTGCCGGCGAAGGCGGATTCGCGTTTGCGAATTTGGATCAGGTGGCGCAAGCGCGCGAAAATTTTCCCTTCCACCGAGGAGGCGGAATTCCGCCGCGCCATTTTCTTCCAATCGGTGACGGGACGATGCGCCCAGCGACTATCGTCGGCATGGCCGGGGTCGTGGCGATAGCCATAATCGTTGAGCGCGCCGATTTCGTCGCCGAGGTAGATCAGCGGAATGCCGCTTGCGGTCAAGATAATTCCGTGAATCAACACGATGCGGCGAATCGCCAGTTCGACCTCGACGGCGGTTTCTTCTTTGAGCGCCTTTTCCAAACCGGCGAGCGACGCGCACGCGCCGGAGATGCGGCAATCGCCGGTTTTCGCATTCTCCTGGAACGCCAACCCCCGCGCAAAACTGCCGGGAAACCGTCCCGTGTAAAAACTGTTCAGAAACCGGCGATGATCGTAACCCTGGATGCCCAAACGCGCCGCGTCGTGATCGGAAAACGTCCAGCCAATGTCGTCGTGGCAACGCACATAGTTGACCCAGGAACATTCGGCGGGAATTTGAAAGCGTTCTCGCAGCGCGAGGTTGAGCAAACGCACCTCGCGCGTCGCCAGCGAATTCCACAACAACGCCATCAGCAACGGATTGTACGAGACCTGGCATTCGTCCGGACGAATGTATTTAATTACGTCGTCCGGGTGAACGATGGCTTCCGACTTGAAAATCATCGCGGGCGCGGCAATGCGCGTCACCGTGTTGAACGCTTGGATCAACGTGTGCGCCTCGGGCAGGTTTTCGCAGTTCGTGCCGAGTTGTTTCCAAATGAAGGCGACTGCGTCGAGCCGCAACGCTTCGACCCCCACGTTCGCGAGCGCGAGCATCTCTTGCGCCATCGCGTTGAACACGTTCGGATTCGCGTAATTCAAATCCCATTGATAACGGTGAAACGTCGTCCAGACCCAGCGATGAATTTTGGGGAAATAGGTGAACGCGCCCGGATGTTCCTCCGGAAAAATTTCGCGCAAGTGGCGCTCGTACGCGTCCGGCCGCGCGCGGTCCGGAAAGAGATAATAGAATTCCTGGTACTCGCGGACGCCGGCTTGCGCGCGTTTTGCCCACGTGTGTTCGTTCGACGTGTGATTGAACACGAAATCCAACACGAGACTGATGCCTTCGCGCCGCAGTTCGGAGGCGAGGTCGGCGAGTTGTTTGAAGGTGCCCAGCCGGGGATTGACCTCGCGGTACGAACTGACCGCATAGCCGCCGTCATTTTCGCCCACCGGTGTTTTGAAGAGCGGCATTACATGCAAGTAGGTCAGCCCCAGCTCTTTGAAATACGGAATCTTGGCGCGCAGACCTTTCAAATTGCCGGCAAACAAATCTACGTAGCAGACCCCGCCGAGCATGTGATTGGATTGGAACCAGCGCGGATTTTTTTCGCGCGCGGCATCGAGTTCTTTGAGTTCCGGGGGACGCGCCCACCACGCTTGCGCCATCCCCGCCATCAGTTCTTCGAGAAAATAAATGAAATCGTACTGCTTGCCGTAGACGCGAATGAGCGACTGAAACAAGCGGGGAAAATTATTTTCCAACCGCTGATGGAAAACGCGCCAGTCCTCTGGCGCGCGCCGCGCGAACGATGCAAAACGCGTTTCGATTCTGGGTTGCAAGCGTTGCCACGTCCGCGCGGCTTGCTGTTCCAGCCACTCCGCCTCGAACATCTAAACCTCAAGTCGCCCAAGTCCGCGCGCGGTTTATCCTTTGACCGAACCTGCCAGCAAGCCGCGCACGAAAAACCGCTGCAACGAGAAGAACACGGCAAGCGGCAGAATCATCGAAACAAATCCGCCGGCGGTGAGCAAATGCCAATCGTTGCCGCGCGAGCCGACCATCTCCGCGATCCGCATCGTCAACACCTGGACGTCCGGTTTCGCACCGATGAAAATCAACGCGACGAGGTAATCGTTCCACACCCATAGAAATTGAAAGATCGCGAACGAGGCGAGGGCGGGTACCGAGAGCGGCAGAATCAAGCGCGTAAAAATGGTGAACTGCGATGCGCCGTCAATGAACGCCGATTCCAAAATGTCGCGCGGCAAACTGCTGATATAGTTGTAGAGCAAATACGTCGCGAGCGATAAACCAAAGCCGGTGTGCGCGAGCCACACACCCAGGAAGGTGCCGTTCAAGTTCAAACTCACATAGTCGCTCAGGATCGGCACGAGCGCAATTTGCAGCGGCACGACGAGCAGCGCGACGACCATCGTGAAAAACAGTTTGCGCCCGGGAAAACGCATCCATGCAAAACCATACGCGGCAAACGCGGCGATGAGTATCGGAATCACCGTGGAGGGCACGGTCACGATCAAACTGTTGAGAAACGCGCCGGTAAAATCGTCGCCTTGCTCCGTGACGATACTGCCGTCGGGCTGGCGAATGTCAAATGTTTTCCCGGCGAGCACCTGTCCATAATTGTCGAGCGTGAGGTCGTAACCGACGATCCATTTTTGCTGTTGCACTTGGACCGTGCCGAGGCGCTTGTTGCCGATCCACGTCACACGTGTGTTGCCGTCGGAAGAGGCGATGCCGTTGCGAAATTGTTCGAAAGTTCCCTGCGCGCCGCGAATTTCCATCACGCCGTCGCGGTCTAGTCCAGCGGGCGGATCGAACTCCTCGACCTTGACCCATTCTTGATGCGGCAGAAACGTCCACCAACCGGATGTCTGAATGTCCGTGCGGGTGCGAAACGACGAGACGAACAAGCCGATGGTTGGAATCGTCCAAGCAAGCACGAGCAATAGCAAGATGCCATTCACCGTCAAATCGGATGCGCGCAAACGTCGTCGGGGTTGAGATTGACGTGCCATCAGAACACCTCCCGCTCGCTGAATTGCTTCAAGTTGTAAACCATCACCGGGATGACCGTCAACAGCAACACGATCGCAATCGCCGAGCCGTAACCGGAATTTTGCGCGGTAAAATACTCGCGATAAAACTGGGTCGCGATAACCTGGGTGCTGAATTGACCGCCCGTCATCACCCAGACCACGTCGAAGATTTTTAGCGTAAAGATGATGATCGTCGTCGCCACGGCGATGATCGTGCCCATGATGGACGGAAGCATGATTCGGAAAAAGACTTGGATTTCCGTCGCGCCATCCACGCGCGCGGCTTCGAGAATTTCGCCGGGGATGCCTTTGAGCGCCGCTGAGAACAACACCATGGCGTACCCGGTCTGCAGCCAAATCACGATGACGATGAGAAAAAGATTATTCCAGGGTTGCAGCGACGCGGCGGCGGTCCACGCCACCGGGTCTTGACCCAGGAGTCCCGCCCAGACCGCGTTGATCATGCCGACGTTCGGACTGACGTTGAAGATCATGTTCCAGATCACACCCGCGCCGACCATCGAGATCGCCATCGGCAAAAAGATCAGTGACTTGGCGAACGTCTCGAAGCGGCTGCGGTCCGCGAGCACGGCGATCAACAACCCGAACACCACGCAGAACGTCGCGCCGACGATGATCCAAATCAGATTGTTGCGAAAGGCGATGAACATGGTGCGATCCGTAAAGACCGCCAAGTAATTCGCCAGCCCGACCAAGTCGCTGGCGTCCGAATCAAACAAACTGATCCAGAAGGTGCGGAGAGTCGGCAAGGCAAGATACCAAATGAGGATCGCGATGGCGGGTCCCACAAAAATAAAAGGCAATAGACGATCGCGCCAGCGGTCGCCGAGTTGCTCGACGAACCAATTCGCGACGGTGTAAAGCAGGGCAACTCCGCCCACACCCAGGATAATCGCCACAATCGCGATGATGATCTTGGGCGCTTGGCTGTCGCGCAGAAAGATAAAGCCGGCGTACAGGATGCCGAAGGTTGCCACGGGCACGAACAGCGCGAGGAGAAGGCGGAGGAAATTGGTCGTCAGCCAATCCAACGGACCAACCGGTTGGCTCAATCTAGCTTTGGCGCTCGATTCCATGGTTGCTCTCCTATTCAAGACCCGAAGGGTTTTCGCAAGCGACCCTTCGGGTCCGATCCGAACGCATCTTACTTTTTGGGCCAGGATTTGTCAATCTCGGCGAGCACGGTGTCGAGATTCGCCGCGCCCGAAAAGTAATCGGTAAAGCCCTTCCACTCGGAGCCGGAGCCGACCGCACCGGGCATCAAGTCGGAAGCGTCAAAGCGAACGGCGGTCGCGGCGCGCACGATCTGCGCGATTTTCTTTTCGACCGGGTCGCCGTACCAATCCAGGGAACTGTCATTGTGCGGCGACAACGCGCCGCCAGCGGCTAACCAGCCCTTGACGCCTGCGCCAGTCGCAAAGTACTGCATCACCGCGGCAACTTCGGGTTTGTCGGAGAACGCTGCCATGATGTCGCCCGCGACGAGATAGGGCTTGCCGTACTTGGCATCAATCGGCGGAAAGTAGAAGAAATCGTAATCCTCGCCGGCTTTCACACCTTTGGGGAAGAACGAGGTGATAAAGTTGCCCTGGCGATGGAGCCAGCACTTGGGCGGAGTTTGGAACATGGGCGCGGGCGCATCGCCGAAAAAGGTCGTCACGATTTTGGCGCGTCCGCCGTACACGTACTTGTCGTTGTTCCAAATCTTGGCGAAGGTTTCGATGGCACTCTTCACTTCCGGCGAAGCGAACTTTAGTTCGCCGCGCACCCACTTGTCATAGTTTTCGAGCGAGGTCGTGCGCAGCATGACGTCTTCCGTCCAGTCTGTCGCGGGCCAACCGGTCGCCGCGCCCGACTGAATGCCGATGCACCAGGGCGTGTCGCCGTCTTTCACGATTTGATCCGACAACGCGACCAACTCATCCCAGGTATTCGGAACTTTGTAGCCGGCTTTGTCGAACGTTTTCTTGGGATACCAGACTTGGCTCTTGCCGTTGAAGCGTTGCCAGATGCCGCCTATCATGGACTTGCCGTCCGCGCCCGGCATGGTCGCCATGTCGAGCCAGGACTGGGCGTAGTTTTCTTTCATCCACGTAGCGGGCACGAGCTTGGTCGCATCAACGACCTTGCCCTGTTTGGCGAACGTGCCCAGCAAACCGGGCTGTGGAAAATCAACGATGTTCGGCGGATCGCCCGCAGCGATGCGCGCGCTGATGGACGCTTCAAACTCTTTCGATCCTTCGTACTGAATCGTGATGCCGGTCTTGGCGGTGAAATCTTTCATCGAGTTGTTGAACTTGACCGCATCTTCGTCGGTGAACGGACCGGTCATCGTCACTTTTGTGCCTTTGTACTTGCCGGCGTACGCATCTGCCAGAAAAGTCAACCCCTTGGCGCGCGCGGTGGCTTCGCTCTCGCCGGTGGATACACCAACCGCCGGCGCGGTGGTGGGTGCGGGCGCTTTGGTCGGTTCGACTGCCGGCGGCTTGGTCGGTTGCGCCGGCGCGGTGGTGGGTGCGGGCGTGGGCGTCGCGCACGCCGTCAGAATCACGGCAAACAAAACGATCAGCGCCATGAACGTCACGCGTTTCATGAAACTCCTCCTTTTTGAAAATTGGACAGACCCGATTTTAGAAATGTGCAGACGTGTTCGATCAGCCGTTTGCCTCCTTTCTAGGATTGGCGCTCAAGCGGTTTCTCTCGGAATAACGGTAAGGGGTAATTTGACATGTTGGACTGGTCGCGTGCGATCGGTCAAACGCGCGAGCAACAATTCGACGGCGACGCGTCCCGATTCTTCCAGCGGTTGGCGAATCGTCGTCAAGCCGATGTAATCGGCGACATCCAAATCGTCGAAACCCATGACGGCGAGTTGACCTGGCACTGCGACGCCGCGCTCGCGCGCGGCTTTGAGGACGCCCATGGCTTGGAGATCGCTGTAGCAAAAAATTGCGGTGGGCGGATGGGGCAAGTTTAGCAAACAATGCGCTTGCTGGCGCGCTTGTTCCATGCCAATCGGAGCCAGCGCGACGTACTCTTCCGGCAACGCCGTGCCCGCCGCGCGCAAGGCATGGCGATAGCCGGTCAAGCGCTTTTGACAGACAGGGATGGCATAATCCGGTAGGTCGGTATCGCCGATGAACGCGCAGCGCGTGTGCCCTTTGGAGAGGAGATACTCAGCCGCAATCCGTCCGCCGGCTTCATCGTCAATTTCGATGCTGCTGAATACGTCGCGGCTGCTTTCGATCAACACCGTTTCCAATCCATGTTGAACCAATCGCCGCGCCGTATGATCGTCAAACAGAAACGACATGATGATCAAACCATCCAAACGGCGGGTCACAGAAATGCTGTTGAGATAACCGTCGCGCCGCGCCGAGGAATCAATATTGTAGATCACCAATTCGTACGGAGAGGCGCTGAGCGCCGCCGAGATGCCGCGCAGCCGCTGAGCAAAAGAGGGATAAGTCAAAAAGGGCGCGAGCAAGCCGATGCGCCCTTGACTCTTGCGCGCGCGTGCGACCGCCTCTGCGCGCGGGACAAAACCCAGGGCGTCAATCGCGGCGAGGACGCGCTTGCGCGTGGACGCTTGCACCTTCTCGGGCGAATTGAGAACGCGCGACACAGTAGCAATGCTGACTTTGGCTTTCTTTGCCACATCATAGACAGTTGCGTCTGGCATCTGCGTTGCTCCGCTTCGGGCTGCTAGTTTGAAAGAGGAAGCAGAAAAGAAACTTCTTACCTGAAAGCACTTACATTTTACACTACAAAATGTACCTTGTCAAGGTGTGGCGCGGGTGAGGATGTGCGTCGAAGATTTGGTTGTTAGCGTAGAGAACGCTCGCCGGAGCGTTCCCTTCCAATGCGGCTAAATGATTTGTTCTCTCCTTTGTGATGTGCTACAATATTGTCGTTCGACCATAGTTCTGCTGCCATCGTGGACCTTTCCCATGTTTATTCATCGTGCAGGAGGTTCCCATGTCCGAAGGGACTGTCGTCATCGAGACCATTGCCAGCGAAGCGTTGCGCGGCAATCCGCTCGGTGATCCGTTCGTGCGCCGCGTGCCGATTTATTTGCCGCCCGGCTATAGCGATAGCGATATGCGTTACCCGGTCGTGTTCGTGCTGGCTGGATTTACCGGACGCGGGCAAACGTTTTTCAACGACGCACTGTGGGAAGAGACGCTCGCGCAACGCATGGATCGCTTGATCGCGCAAGGCGCAGTGCGCCCGATGATTCTCGTGATGCCCGATTGCCTTACGCGCATCGGCGGGAGCCAGTACGTCAACTCACCGGCGATCGGACAGTACGAAGATCACATCGTGAAAGAATTGGTCGCCTTCGCCGATAGTCAGTACAGGACCGTCGCACATCGCGACGCGCGCGCGGTCGTCGGCAAAAGTTCCGGCGGGTACGGCGCGCTGATGCTCGCGATGCGCCACTCCGATGTGTTCGGCTTGCTGGCGAGTCACAGCGGCGACACGTACTTTGAGTTCTGTTATAAAATGGATTTCCCCGGCGCGCTGCGCGGCTTGAAACGCTATGGCGGTCTCGGCAAATTCTGGGATACGATGCAAACGATTCGCCCGCACGATCGCGATTTCAACATGACGCTCAACACCGTCGCCATGTCCGCGTGCTACTCGCCGAACCCGAACGCGCCGCACGGTTTCGATTTGCCGTTCGACCCAGATACTGGCGAAGTGCGCGCGGACGTGTGGGCGCGTTGGCTCGAATTTGATCCGGTGAATTTAGTAGACCGCTACGCAGACGCGTTGCGTTCGCTTCGTCTCATCTATCTCGACGCGGGACTGCGCGACGAATTCGCGCTGCAGTACGGCGCGCGCATTTTCTGCCAACGTTTGAACGAACGCGGCATCGCGTACACCCACGAAGAATTCGACGACGGGCATTTCGGCATTCAGTACCGATACGACAATTCGCTCACAGCGATGAGTAATGCTATCGTTCGGTAATTGGAAAGTTGAATAGTTGGATCGTTGGATAGTTGAGGAGCGGAAATTCAACTACCCAACGATCCAACGATCAAACCAACAAACATGACTCGCCATTCCCTTTTTGCAACGACTTATGCGCTCAGTGTCGGCGTGTTCGGCATCGGCGCGCTGATCGTGCTGACCGACTGGAACGCGTGGCTGGCGCGCCTCGTGCCGCTCGCGTTCTTCGCCGCGCTTTCTTTTTTCCTCAAGCGCGCCGGTTTTCACGCCGCGCCCGAAGTGACGCACTCGCTCGTCGGCATCATTGACCTCGCGGCGGTGTTCATCTTCGGACCGATTCTCGGCGCGTGGGTTGCCGCGTCGAGCGGATTCGCGTACCTGTTCCTCAATGCGTGGCGACGCGACAATCACACGTTCGTCAATCTCGTCGAGATGCCGATTTTCAACGCGGGTCTGAAAATCGGGATGGCGTACGCGAGCACGCATTTGTACACGCTGTTTGGCGGAACGTTCGCGCCCAAAGAATTTACGATGATAAACGCGCCCGCCGTTCTGAGCGCCGCGCTCACCTGGTTCGTGCTTGATCACATTGGTTGGGCGACGCTCGAATTTTTGCGCGGCGGCGTGCCGGCGTTGTGGAATTTTTTCCGCACCGTGCTCGGTTATTCGGTGCTCGTCGAACTGTTGCCGCTGCCGTTCGCGATCGCGATTGCGGTGGCGTACACCGTCGCCAGCACCGAAATCTTTTTGCTGATGGCGGCGGGCTTGGTCGGCACCGCGATCATCGTGCAACGTTACGCCGACGCGAGTGCGCGCCTCGAACGCCGGTCGAGCGACCTCGCCGCGCTGAATCAGTTTGGGCAGGCATTGTCCGAAGCCGGGTTTGAATCGGAACGCGTGATTGATTTGTTGTACGAACACGTCCAGCGCATCGCGCTCGCCGATCTGTATCGCGTCGAGTTGTTCGAGCGCGAAACGCGTGCGTTACTCGCGCTCGAAGCGAACGCGCAAGGCGCGACGCACCCGTACACACCGCTCGACCACGCGCCCCTGCGCGAATATTTTTTCTCGCACCGCGAATCCGTGCGCGGCAACGACCTGAGTGTAAAAGCGCTGCCGTTCCGCCTGGATTTGCCGGAACTCGATGGACTGGTCGCGCGCAGCGCGTTGATCGTGCCCATGTTCGCCGGCGACGAACTCATCGGCGCGCTCTCGCTGTTCAGCGTCAAGGCGCACGGCTTTTTTGCGCTGCAAGCGCGCAATCTCTTTTCGATGTGCGCGCAAGCGTCGGTCGCGATTCAAAACGCGCGCTTGTACGCGACCGAGCGCAAACGCGCCGGGCAACTCGCGACCGTCAGCGAAGTCAGCCGCCAAATCGCGTCGCTCCTCGACCTCGACGAATTGCTCCGCAAAACGGTCGCGCTCGTGCGCGAACGCTTTGGGTACACCAACGTCCACATCTTCACCGTGGATCGCGATGCGGGCTATGTCATGTTTCGCGCGAGCACACATCCGCGTGGCGTCGAATGGCGCGAACGCGGCATCGGCTATCGCATCGGGTTGGAAGGACTTGTGGGCTGGGTCGCCGCGACGGGCAAACCGCTCCTCGTGAACGACGTGAGCAAAGAACCGCGCTTTGCGCCGTACCCCGATCAACTGGCGGAGGAAACAAAATCGGAAATCGTTGTGCCGATGACGGTGGGCAATGACGTAACCGGCGTGCTCGATGTGGAGAGCAATCAACTCAACGCGTTCGACGACGAAGACCTGTTCATTCTCAAAACGCTTGCCGCGCAACTCGCCGTCGCCGTCGAGGACGCGCGTCTCTACAATTCGCAACGCGAAGAAGCGTACTATCTCAATGTGCTGTTGCAGGTTTCGCAAAACCTGTCCGCGATTACCGATCTCGACGAGGGGCTGGAGACGATCGTTCGCATCACGCCGCTCCTCGTCGGCGTCGAGCGGTGCGCGATTTTGTTATATCGCGCCGCCGAGCAAAAATTTGTGCCGGCAAAAGAGTACGGACTGACGCCGCTACTGCGCGACCGATTTTTCTCGCTGGAATTTCGGACCGACGGCGACTTTGCGTTCGAGAAACTTTTCCGCGAGCACGCGCCATTGATGATCGAGAACGCGGCAACCAGTCCGCTCTTGCCACGCGAATTGATCGAGACCTTCGGCATCCGCTCGATTTTGATGGTGCCGCTTTCGACGCGCGGCGAGATGGTCGGTTTGATGAT
This sequence comes from Chloroflexota bacterium, assembly GCA_016219275.1. Taxonomy (NCBI): domain Bacteria; kingdom Bacillati; phylum Chloroflexota; species Chloroflexota bacterium. The sequence continues at coordinate 79,729 of JACRBM010000056.1, read as the reverse complement.
GGTGGACCAGGGCAATCGCTCGACCCAGTTTTCGCAACACGAGATTGACGTCGTGATGGGCATTGCGAATCAAGCCGCGGTAACGATCGAGGGCGCGCAGTTGACGCACGCGGCGGAAGAAAAAAAACGACTCGATTACGAACTGCAACTTGCACGCCAGATCCAAACGAGTTTTTTGCCTGATTCATGTCCCGCGTTGCCGGGGTACGAAATTTGTTCGTTGTGGCAAACCGCGCGCGAGGTCAGCGGCGACTTTTACGATTTCGTGCAACTGAACGGCGGGCGACTGGCGATCACGATTGCCGACGTGTCGGACAAGGGCATGGCGGCGGCGATGTTCATGGCGCTCTCGCGCACGATTTTGCGGACGATGACGATTGGCAAGCCGTCGGCGCGTGAAGCCATCGAACGCGCGAACGACGTCATCATCGCCGACGCGCGCTCGGATATGTTCGTGACCGTGTTCCACGCGCAACTCGATCCGCACGCGCATTCCTTCAAGTACGTGAACGCGGGACACAACGCGCCGTTGCTGTACCGCGCCGCCAAGCGCGAACTGACGACGCTCAAAGGTCACGGCATCGCGCTCGGCGTATTCCCAGACATTACGCTCGAAGAGTACGAGAATCATCTTGAGTCGGGCGATATCTTGCTGATGTACACCGATGGCGTAACGGACGCGATCAATGCGAACGAGGAAGAGTTTGGCGCAGAGCGACTGGCGGATTTGGTCGTGACAAACGCGCAATTGAATTCGGATGAACTGATCGAGGAGATCAAGCGCGCGGTTACCGAGTTCGCCGGGGAGGGTGTGCACTTTGACGACTTGACGATGGTCGTCCTCAAACGCGTGGTGAAATAAAAGACCCTTGGGGATTTTCAAACCCCAAGGGTCTTGGTTTACGATCCTACGTACTTGGCGTATACGCCTCGCGCCACGGTCGCATCGTCTGTGCCCTTGATGATCGCGCGCGCGTCGGGGAAAATAGTTAGTTCGTAATTTGTAATTTGTAATTTGAGCAGATACTCATTCAGCGATACTTGTCCCACCTCGCGCAATTGATCCGCGAGTCGCGCGAGATCAATCGTGTGCCCCTTGCCTGGGTTGACCTGCACCGAATTACGCCCACACAACGACGCGGTCATTACGCCGCCGCGTTCCCCTTCGAGGTACTCGAATTTGTTTTGCGCGCAACAGACGCAATTTGGATTGCGCGCCATCGCGAACGCCTCGAACGAATTGTCCCAGAGATCAACATTGATCAGCCCCGCATTGCGCGTCCCCGCGCCCGCGATGAATTTGATCGCTTCCGCACTCGCGATAGACGCCATCACGTTGACGATCGGACCCAGGACGCCCGCGATGTCGCACGTCGGCAGTGTGCCCGGCGCGGGTTCTTTTTGAAAGAGACAGCGCAAGCACGCGGTCTCGCGCGGGACAATCGTCGTCGTCATGCCGTAACTCGACACCGCGCCGGCGTAGACCCAGGGCACGTTGTGTTTGACGCACGCGTCGTTGATGAGAAAGCGCGTTTCAAAATTGTCGGTGCCATCCATCACGAGCGTCACGCCGCGCGCGAAATCTTCGATATTCTCCGCGTTCACATCTGCGACGACCGGCTCGATTTGGATCGTCGAATTGATGCGCCGCAATTTTTCGACGGCGGCAATCGCTTTCGGTGTGCCGCGCGCCACGTCGTCCTCGTCGAACAGCACCTGGCGTTGCAAGTTGTTCAACTCGACGAAATCGCGATCCACGATGACGAGCGACCCAACGCCAGCGCGCGCGAGCGTGTTTGCCATCACGCTCCCGTTCGCGCCGCACCCGATGATCGCGACGCGCGCCGCGAGCAATTTTTCTTGCCCCGCTTTGCCCAGCGGCGCAAAAATCGTTTGGCGAATGTACCGATCTAGTGTATTCATCGCGAATGATTGTAGCACGTTTCAAAGCGCAAATCAATTTTGGGTGGCTTGTCAGGTGTGCTATAATGACCGTGAAAATACGGAGGTGTCCAATGTCACGAGCCGCCACAGCAGGGATGATCACGATCAAAAAAAGTGAACTTGAGACTCCGTTGCGCAAGGTTGTGCGGGACGAACTTCGCAACTTGCTCGCGCAAGCCGAACCCTGGCAATCCGATCCCGAATCGCCACTCTATCAAGCTTTGGTCGAGATTCGCAAAGATGCACGCGCCGGTCGCATCAAATTACTCTCAGACAAAGAGGTCTGGAGTAGATGAGTTATCAGTGTCACGACACACCACGCTTTGAAAAAGACCTTGCCACCTATCCCAGTCTGCGCGAACGTATTTGGAAACAAGTTCAGCGCATTACCGCTGCCCCATACACGAACACTGAAAAATTGGGGCACCCTGCCAACACGCTCAATCTTAAAGGATGTCCTAGCGCGCACGTTGGACGAAATTTCAGGATCATCTTTGTAATCTGTGAAGAATGTCGCGCAGTGCCCGAATGTCAGTACTGTTTCTGTGATGGTTTGCCCGACCAAACAATTGTTTTTCTCACGGTTCGCCCTCACGCCAAAGCGTATACGATGCGCTAAGTTTGGAGTTGTCAGTGCCGACCTTGCTCATCAAACACGCCGATGTTTTGTTGACGATGGACACTGCGCGCCGCGAAATTCGCGACGGTGCGTTATTTGTACGCGACAATGTGATCGCGCAAGTCGGCGCGACGAACGAACTGCCCACCACTGCTGACCGCGTGATTGACGCGCGCGGGATGGTCGTCTTGCCGGGTCTCGTCAACACGCACCATCACCTCTACCAAACACTCACGCGCGCGCTGCCGGCTGCACAAGACGCCGACCTCTTTCACTGGCTCAAAACGCTTTACCCGATTTGGGCGGAACTCACGCCCGACGCTGTTTACACGAGCGCGCTCACTGGGCTTGCCGAACTCGTGTTGAGCGGATGCACGACTGCCGCCGATCATCTCTATCTTTTTCCGAACGGTTCCAAACTCGACGATGAAATTCGCGCGGCGCGCGAAATTGGCATTCGCTTTCATCCGACGCGCGGCTCGATGTCGCTCGGCGAATCGCAAGGCGGCTTGCCGCCCGACCGCGTGTGCGACAGTGAGGACGCGATCCTGCGCGATTCGCGCCGCGTGATCGAAACATTCCACGATCCAAACCCGTACTCGATGTGCCGCGTCTCGCTCGCGCCGTGCTCGCCATTTTCCGTGACGCCGGATCTGATGCGCGAATCGGCGCGGCTCGCGCGCGCGTACAAGGTTCACCTCCACACACATCTCGCCGAAACGCGCGACGAAGAAGATTTTTGTTTGCAAAAATTTGGTTATCGCCCGGTGGATTACGCAGAACATCTCGAATGGATGGGCAACGACGTGTGGTTCGCGCATAGCGTTTGGGTGAACGACGCGGAGATCAAACGATACGCGCAAGTCGGCGCGGGCATCGCGCATTGTCCGACATCGAACATGCGGCTCGCGTCCGGCATCGCGCCGATTGTGAAAATGCTGAACGCCGGGGTCAAGGTCGGCTTGGGCGTGGATGGTTCCGCGTCGAACGATTCGTCGCACATGCTAGCCGAAGCGCGCCAAGCCATGTTGTTGCAACGCGTCGGCGGCGATCCGCGCGCGTTGACCGCGCGGCAGGCGCTCGAACTCGGCACACTCGGCGGCGCGCGCGTCCTGGGTCGCGATGATATTGGCGCACTCGAAACTGGCAAAGCGGCAGATTTCATCGCGGTGAATCTGAATCGCCTCGATTTTGCCGGTGCGTTGCACGACCCGGTTTCCGCGCTCGTGTTTTGCACGCCGCCGCGCGTAGATTTGTCCGTCATCAACGGTCGCGTCGTCGTCGAGAATGGCGCGCTGACGACGCTCGATTTGATGCCGGTGATCGAGCGGCACAATCGGATCGCGCGTGAGATGGTGGAGAGCGCGGGGGCGCGGTAGGTTTGGAGGAAATATGGCAATGAATGTTTTGACAATTCCATACCCTGAAGAATTGTTGCTTTCGTTGAAAGAGAACCCGGTGCAGTTTGAATCTGAAGCGCGACTCTTGCTCGCGGTGAAACTTTACGAACTTGGTAAGGTTTCCACTGGGATGGCGGCGCGACTTGCTGGAATGGGTCGGGTCGAATTTATGTTTGCGCTTGGGCGTTTTGGCTTGTCGCCCATAGGTGTGGATGCCAACGAATTAGCTGAGGATATGGCGAATGCCTGAACGTAAACGTATCATCGTTACCAACACAACGCCGATAATCAGTTTGGCGCTAATTGGACAGTTGAACCTATTGCGTCGGTTGTACGACCAGGTGGTTATTCCACCGACGGTACAAAACGAAGTACTCGCCGGCGGCGCAAGCGGAATTGGAATTGCCTAACTGAAAAAATCCGATTGGCTGATCGTAACCATGTTAAAAGATACGCGCCGCGCGGATTTGTTGTCCGACTTGGATCGCGGAGAAGCTGAAGCGATAGTACTCGCGCAAGAACTTGGCGCTGATCTGGTGATTATTGATGAACGTATCGCGCGAAAGCACGCGCGGCGACTTGGTTTGAAACTAACCGGCACGCTTGGCGTCCTGCTCGAAGCAAAAGAACATGGATTCATTTCCGCAGTCAAACCACTCATCGAAGAACTCGTTCAGGGCGGCATTCGCTTGGGCGCTGACGTGATTGAAGAATCAGTGCGGCTTGCGGGTGAGAATTGAATGTCCGAATCGAATTGCGCGCGAGATGGCGGAGAGAGTGGGGCGCGATGAAGATGAAAGTGGTACCAAGAGAAAAACGGCAAATACCGCAATTCGCGCGACGATATTTTTGGGACACAGACCCAGCAAAACTCGACGCGAATAGACACTCGACCTACGTGATCGAGCGGTTGTTGGAGTGGGGCAATCCGCAAACCGCACGCTGGCTTTTGCAAAACTATTCGCGACCCCAAATTATTGGCGTCTTGAAAAAAACCCGCACACTTTCCAGAATGAGCGCGAATTTTTGGGCGGTGTATTTTGGCTTGTCCAGAGACGAGGTACGATGTTTATCGAAACACTCCCAGAATCAGCCCGGCAAAGCTTGGCATTACTAGGCGAGAAAAAGATCGCGCATGGATTTTATCTTGCTGGCGGTTCCGCACTGGCTCTGCATTTAGGGCATCGTATCTCGGTAGATTTGGATTTTTTCACGCCGCGATCCTTTGATGTCGTGACGTTGGTTCGGCGGCTAGCCAAAACGGGCGCGTTCGTGCAAGAGCAACGGAAGAAAGACACTTTGCTCGGAACATTCGATCAAGTCAAAGTGAGTTTCTTCCGGTATTCGTACCCACTCATTGCGAAAAGTGAGACGGTGCTGAACACAGCGATTGCCGGCATGTCCGACATTGGCGCGATGAAGTTGGATGCGATTGGCACGCGCGGTAAGAAACGTGATTTTATTGACCTCTACTACATCTGCCTCGCTGGGCATACGCTTGAAGACGTACTCGATTGGTATCGCGAAAAATACAAAGGCGTCGAGGTCAATCTGATCCACTATATCAAGGCATTGACTTATTTTGAAGAAGCCGAAGCCGATCCAATGCCGCGGATGCTCAAGCGCGTATCGTGGAAGCGTGTAAAGCAATTCTTCGAGAGGGAAGCGCCGCCGTTATTGCGTAAGGTCGTCTGAGCGGCACAATCGAATCGCGAAAGAGATGGTGGAAAAAGCGGGGGCGCGATAAGGGGGAATAAATGGATACGGTTCATGTTTCGATAGATTTGCCCAGAGGTGTCTTGTCCGCTTTGCGCCAAGACCCAGATAATTTCGTGCGCGAGATGCGTTTAGCAGCAGCAGTCAAATGGTACGAAATGCGGATGATCTCGCAGGCAAAGGCGGCGGAGATCGCCGGTGTTTCGCGCAGCGAGTTTTTGACTGCGTTGCAGCGGTTTGGCGTTTCGCCATTCCAGTACGATGCCGATGAAATTGTCGAGGAAGTCAAGCATGGCTGAACGCTGGGTCATCAATGCTTCACCATTGATCGTTCTCGCGCGGATTGGTCGCGATGATTTGCTTTTCGCGTTGGCAGATCACGTGGCTGTTCCGCGCGTGGTCGCGCAAGAAATTCAGGCGGGACCAAAAGACGCGGCGCAACAAGCATTAACCGGCGGACGTTTTGTGATTGTTGACACACCGCCACCATCCACTGAAATTCTTGCCTGGGATCTGGGTGCCGGCGAAACGGCGGTATTAGCATTCGCATCGGCAGAACCGGGGTGGACAGCAATTCTTGACGACGAAGCCGCGCGAAAATGCGCGCGAAGTTTGTCGCTGAACGTGAAAGGCACGCTGGGTATCATTTTGTTAGCAAAGCAAAAGGGATTGATCGCATCGGCAGCGCATGAGTTGCGTGCTTTGCAGGCAATTGGATTTCGGATCGACGATCAAACTGCGCGTGATGCGCTCCAACGCGCGGTAGGCGAAACATGGTAGTCCGTAAAAGAGTTACGCAAACGATTCAGAAATCGGTCAAAAAGATTTCGATGAGAAATCAAAAGAGCGATTTTGCGTACTGGCAAACGCGTTCATACCAGGAACGTCTCGACGCATTAGAACGAATCCGTCAAGAGTATCACGGGTGGAAGTACGGTGTTCAGCCAAGACTTCAAAGAGTTTATCGAGTCGTTAAACGCAAATAGAGCGCGCTACTTGGTGATTGGCGGATACGCGGTTGCATTTCATGGACATCCGCGCTACACCAAAGACCTGGATGTGTGGGTCGAGCGCACACCACAAAATGCCGCGCGCGTTGTCAAAGCGTTGGCGCAGTTTGGATTTGCATCACTTGGTTTGACGGTGAATGATTTTCTTGCGCCAGACCAAATCATTCAATTGGGCAATCCACCCAGCCGCATTGATATCTTGAACGAGTTGCAGGGCGTTGAGTTTGCAAGCAGTTATCGTTCGCGTGTGCGCGTCAAAGTAGATGGCGTGAATGTGAATTTTATTGGACTGGCAAACTTGAAAAAGAACAAGAAAGCAGTCGGGCGATTGCAAGATTTGGCGGACGTGGAGAATTTGGACTAATCGCGTCGTCGTCGGGAACGGCGAACTGAAAACGTTCGATGTGATACAGGTGATTGAGCGGCACAATCGGATCGAACGCGAGATAGTGGAGAGGGTGGGAGTATAGCAATGGTAACTCAAAATTCCGTTTCATCCCAGTCTTTGCTTCTTCTTCTGGTTCCGAGAAATGAAGCTGAACAAGCAATTAGAACACAGATAGAAAAAGGCATTGAGATTAGTAACTTGGTGACCTATCCAGAAAGACTAAAAAATGCCAAGAAGAATGCAATCAAGTGGTTTAAGGACAATGTTGAATTAGTTGGTCGCTTGTTCAACGACGCTACTGTTTTAGAAGAATACAACTCCTTCTTTCGTGAAATACAAATCACAGAAATCCCCTTCAGTGAAGACTACGTTGAATTCTTCAGAAGTAGAATGGGCGCGCTCATTGGTATTCTGGAAACACTTCTGGAGCAACTCGACCTAATTCCTGATGCGCCTGGTACAACCCAATCAATTACTCGGCAGATGGTTCTGGAGAGCAAAGTTTTCATTGTTCACGGTCATGACGAAGCCGCAAAAGAATCTGCCGCGAGATTTGTTGAGAAACTGGGATTAGAAGCAATCATCCTTCACGAACAACCAAACGCCGGTAGAACCATCATCGAGAAATTTGAAGATCACTCCAACGTCGGTTTTGCCATTGTGTTGCTTACACCTGACGATGTCGGCTCACCCAAAGACAAATCGAGTGAAACGAAACCGCGTGCCCGTCAAAATGTGATTCTCGAACTGGGTTACTTTATGGGCAAACTTGGACGAGGACGTGTGTGCGCGCTCTACAAAGAAGATGTTGATATTCCATCCGATTATAAAGGCGTTGCGTACATTTCAATGGATTCGGCTGGTGCATGGCGGATGGCACTTGCGAAAGAAATCAAGAATGCCGGCATCGAAATTGACTTGAACAAGGTATTGTGAAGATGAACAAGTTCGACAATCTCCGTGATAAAATTCTGCCCATCCTCCAACCCTACGGTGTCACGCGCATCGCGCTCTTCGGCTCGGTTGTGCGCGGGGAAGAAACGCCAGAGAGTGATATTGATATTCTCGTGGATTTCGAAGAGCCACGTAAGAAACCGTTTGGCTTGTTCAAATGGATACAACTAGAAGAAGAATTGTCAAAACGTCTGGGAAGAAAAGCGGATTTGGTTCCCGCCAAAGGATTGAAAAAACGTATCCGACCTACCGTCGAAAGGGAAATGGTAATTCTCTATGAAAAACCCCGACAACTACGGACGATTAGAAGACATTCTCGTCGCCATCAAACGCATCGAGTTGTACATGCGCGGCACGAATGAGAAAAAGTTTGAGGATGATTTGATGCGCCAAGACGCCGTTATGCTCCAAATTGAAATTATTGGTGAAGCGGCGCGCAATATCTCGAATGAGTTTCAAGAACAACATGCCGAAATACCCTGGTCAGAAATGATTGGTATGCGCAACAAAATCGTCCATGACTATTTTGAAATTGACGTTTCAAGGATTTGGGACACTGCCAAGGACGACATCCCGCAATTGAAGAAAGCAGTTTCAAAATTATTAAAAGATCGCTGAAGGGAAAGTAATATGGAAATCTCCACGCTCATCAAAGTCGCACGCGGCGAAGAACCGGCGGACATCCTGCTCAAGAACGCGCGCGTCGTCAATGTCTTTTCCGGCGAAGTCGAAGAGACCGGCGTCGCAATCAAACACATGAGCATCATCGGGCTGGGCAACGATTATCCGGCGCACCGTGTCATTGATCTGCGCGGACGCTACATCGCGCCAGGATTCATAGATGCACACGTCCACATCGAAAGCGCGATGGTCCCGCCGTTCGAATTCGCGCGCGCGGTCGTCCCGCATGGGACTACATCCGTCATCATTGACCCGCACGAAATCGCGAACGTGCTCGGCGTCGAAGGCATCCGCTACATGCTCGAAGCGAGCAAGTACACACCGTTTAGCGTCTACGTGATGGTGCCTTCGTGCGTCCCCGCAACGAATCTCGAAACGAACGGCGGCATTTTACGCTGGTCTGATCTCATCCAGTTCAAGAGCGATCCCTGGGTCGTCGGCTTGGGTGAGATGATGAACTATCCCGGCGTGTTGCACCGGGACGAGAACGTGCTCGACAAACTGCGCGCGTTCGCGGACAAACGCATTGACGGGCACGCGCCCGGCGTGACGGGACGCGACCTCGAAGGGTACGTCGCCGCCGGGATTATGAGCGATCACGAATGCACGACCGCCGACGAAGCGCGCGAGAAAATCCGGCTCGGTATGCGCGTAATGATTCGCGAAGCGTCGAACGCGCGCAACTTGAAGGCATTGCTCCCGGTGATTACACCGTGGAACGCGCGCCGCGTCCTGTTCGTCACCGACGACCGCTTTCCCTCCGATCTGATTGACGAAGGACATATTGATTTCATGCTCCGCACCGCGATTCGCGAAGGACTCGACCCAATCACCGCGATCCAAATTGCAACGCTGAACGCCGCCGAGTACTTTAACTTACACGACCTCGGCGCGATTGCGCCAGGTCGCCGCGCCGACCTCGTCATCTTCGACGATCTCTACAAACTGAACGTCGAGCAGGTGTATCGCGGCGGCAAACTGGTCGCGCGCAACGGACGCGTTCTGCCGCAGGAAGAATCGCCGCGCCATCCGCCCGTTCGCAATTCGATGAACATCAATTGGCGCAAGGTGGATTTGCGTTTGCATGCAAACGGGCATAAAAAAGTGCGCGTGATGGGCATCGTGCCGGAACAAATCGTCACGACGCAAAGCATCGAAGCCGCGCGCATCGAGAATGGCTTTGCCGTTTCCGATCCGTCGCGCGATGTGCTCAAGCTCGCGGTCATCGAGCGGCATCAAGCGACCGGCAACGTCGGCTTGGGTTTCGTGCGCGGGCTGGGTCTAAAACGCGGCGCGATCGGTTCGAGCGTCGCGCACGATTCGCACAACATCATCCTCGCCGGCACGAACGATGATGACATGATGACCGCCGCGCGCGCGATTGCCGCGATGCAAGGCGGCTTGGTCGCGGTTGCCGACGGGCAAGTGCTTGCGCGCGTCCCGCTGCCGATTGCCGGTTTGATGAGCGATCAACCACTCGAACGCGTACGCGAAGAATTGGATGATGTTGAACAAGCCGCGCATGACCTGGGATGCAATCTGCACGGTCCGTTTATGGCGCTCGCCTTTCTCGCGTTGCCAGTGATTCCGGAATTGAAACTCACCGACAAGGGACTGGTGGATGTGAACAAGTTCGATTTCGTGCCGGTGTTCGCGGACTAAGTTTCAGGTTCAGGATTCGACGATGAAACCGCGCAACCTCAAACCGGAGAGGAGGTGAAACAAACTCACGTTTCAGTGTCGTGATAGCATCATTCCAATGTTTTGACGAATCGAAAAGGAGAATTCGAAATGTTGAAAAAACTTTCGCTGTTCATGGTGGTCATCCTGGGTCTCGCGTTGATTGCGGCGTGTGCGCCCGCGCCAGCGCCGACACCGGCTCCGCCGACTGCCGCGCCGAAGCCGACGGACGCGCCCAAGCCCGCCGCCGGGATTACGTTCGGCGTCGTCCTCGTTGGTCCGTACAACGATCATGGCTGGAGCGAGGCGCATTACCAAGGCGCGCAGTACGTCAAGAGCAAACTTCCCGGCTCCGATTTCATTTACCTCGACAAACTCAACCCCGCCGATCGTCCCGGCACGACGCTCGAACAAGTCGTGAACGACATGAAATCCAAGGGCGTGAAATTGATCATCACGACCTCGGACGATTTCCAGACCGATACGCTGGCGGTCGCGCCGAAATTCCCGGACATCACCTTCATCAACGCGTCCGGCGACAGCGCCTGGAAAGATGGTAAGAATTTCAAGGACATCAAGAATCTCGGCAACTTTATGGGCAAGATGGAATACATGAAGATGGTTGCCGGCTGTTCCGCCGCACTCAGCACGCAGACAGGCAAGATCGGTTTCTTGGGTCCCCTCATCAACGACGAAACGCGCCGTCTCGCGGATATGGCATACCTCGGTGCTAAATACTGCTGGACGACGTACGCGAAAAAGCCCGCCGCCGATTTGAAATTCGACGTGAAATGGATCGGGTTCTGGTTCAACATTCCCGGCGTCACGCTCGACCCGACCAAGGTTGCGAACGATTTCTACAACGCGGGCAATGACGTCGTGATCTCCGGTATTGACACGACCGAAGCGCTCGTCGTCGCCGGACAACGCGCGAAGAAGGGCGAAAAAGTCTGGGCAGTGTCGTACGACTACAAGGACGGCTGCAAGGAAGCCGAAGACGTGTGCCTCGGCGTGCCGTACTTTAACTGGGGTCCGCGTTACTTGAAGACCGTCAAGGATTTCCAAGCCGGCGCGTATAAAGCCGCATGGGACTGGGACGGTCCGGATTGGAAAGACATCAACAACCCGGACACCGGCGCAGTCGGCTTCACGTTCGGCAAAGCGTTGAGCGCCGCGAACAAGACCCAGGTCGAAACGTTCATCAAAGGTCTGGGCGATGGTAGCATCAATCTCTTCAAAGGTCCTATCACGTTGCAAGATGGCTCCGTCTACGTCAAAGACGGCGCGACGGCGACCGACAAGGAGATTTGGTATCTGCCGCAACTGTTGCAAGGCATGACTGGACAGAGCGCGCCCAGTAAATAGTTCTGATCGCGTAGGGGCGGGGTTACCCCGCCCCTACTTGAGGATTTCATGCGCGTCGAACTCAAAAACATTCACAAACACTTTGGCGCGGTCCACGCGAACAACGACGTCAGCGTGACGATTCAAGCCGGCACGATTCACGGTCTATTGGGCGAGAACGGCGCGGGCAAGTCCACGTTGATGAAAATGCTCTCCGGGTTCATCCATCGCGACGCCGGCGAAATTTCGGTGGATGGTCGTGCGGTCGCGTTCAAAAATCCCGCCGAAGCGATCCGCGCCGGCGTGGGGATGCTCCACCAAGACCCGCTCGATTTCCCTCCGCTCTCCGTCCTCGATAATTTTTTGCTCGGGCGCGATGATGGGTTTATCCAGAAACGCGATGCCGCGCGCGGCGATCTCAAAAAATATTCCGCGCAGTTCGGGTTCGCTCTCGATCCCGACGCGCCCGTTTCATCGTTCACCGTCGGCGAACGCCAGCAACTCGAAATCATGCGCTTGCTTTCACTCGGCGCAAAAATCTTGATCTTCGACGAGCCGACGACCGGCATTTCGCTTCCGCAAAAAAACAAACTGTTCGAAACACTCAACCTCCTCGCCCACGAAGGCATGACGATTATTTTCGTCACGCACAAACTCGAAGACGCCGAAGCGCTGTGCAGTCGCGTGACCGTGTTGCGCCTGGGCAAAGTCGTCGGCGAAGTGACGCGCCCGTTCACGAGCGATCAACTCGTCCAACTGATGTTCGGACAAGCGTTGGCGACGAACGCGCGTCAAGCCATCGAGCTGGGCGAACCGATTCTTGATTTGCGGAACATCGCGGTCGCGGACTATCGCTTGCGCGTGCCGGACATTAACCTGCAAGTGTGCACTGGCGAAGTCATCGGACTCGCGGGCATCGAAGGAAGCGGACAGCGATTGTTCCTGCGTATGTGCGCCGGACTCGATCAGCCGGTCGCCGGCGACGTGTGGATCGCGGGCGCGCGGATGAACGGACAGCTGTACCAAAAATATCTGGATCGTGGCGTTGCGTATCTGCCGGCGGGACGACTCGAAGAAGGACTCGTACCAGGGCTGGATCTCACCGAGCATTTTGTGCTCGCGAAACGCGCGAACGATTTTTTTGTGAACTGGGATCGCGCGTTGAACGAAGCGCAAGCGCGCATCAAAGAGTACAACATTCGCGGTGCGCCCACCTCGCGCGTCGAGGCGCTGTCCGGCGGCAATCAACAGCGCGCGTTGCTCGCATTGCTACAACCGGACTTGAATCTGATTTTGCTCGAACATCCGACGCGCGGACTCGACATTGAATCTTCGATGTGGGTGTGGAAGCAATTGCTCGAACGACGCAAGCGCGGCGCGGCAATCATTTTCGCGTCCGCCGACCTCGACGAAATTTTTGATTACAGCGACCGCATCCTGGTATTTTCCGGCGGACGCGTCGCGCGCGCGTTGAACGCGCGCGAAACATCAGTGCGGCAACTCGGCGAACTCATCGGGGGCAAGGGGCTATGAGCGAAACGACGTCGAAAAAATCACCCTGGCTCGACGCCGCGTGGGCAATCGGTCCAGTTCTACTCGGTTTGCTGCTAACGACGCTCGCGCTCATCGCGATTGGCGCAGATCCGGCGAAAGCGTACGCGACGATGTGGAACGGCGCGTTCGGTTCGGCGGAAAAACTGAGCAGCGTGATGGATGCCTGGGTGCCGCTCGTGCTCTGTTCGGTCGGCTTGCTCATCACGTTCACCGCCGGGTTGTGGAACATTGGCATCGAAGGACAAATCGCGATGGGCGCGATATTCGCGACCTGGGTCGCGCGCACGTTCGACTTGCCCGCTGAGGTGCTCGTTCCGCTTCTTTTTGTCGCGGGCGCGATGGGCGGAATGGTGTGGGCATTGCTCGTCGGCGTGCTCAAAGTGTACGGACGCGTCCACGAAATTTTTGGCGGGCTGGGTTTGAATTTCGTCGCGATGGGCATTGCGCTCTATCTCATCATCGGTCCGTGGAAACGCGAAGGCATCGCGTCCACGAGCGGCACCGAACCGTTTCGCCCTGCCGCGGTGTTGCCCAATTTTCCGGGTCTGTCCATCGGTCCCATTGAAATTGTGATCGCGATCATCGCGTTGGTCATCGTGTACTTGGCTCTGCGCGGAACGCAGTGGGGCTTGAAGTTAAAAGCGATTGGCAAAAACATTCGCTCGGCGTTTTGGCTCGGCATTCCGACGAGTCGGTACATGCTGGGCGCGTTCGCGTTGTGCGGCGCGTTGGCTGGCATTGCCGGCGCGGAGCAATCTGCCGGGGTGTGGGCGCGACTGATTCCTTCGATCTCTGGCGGGTACGGTTATCTCTCGATTCTCGTCGTTCTGCTCTCCGGCTTTCAAGCAACGGGTGTGCCGTTCGTCGCGTTCTTTTTCGCGGCGGTCACCAAAGGCAGTGTGTCGCTCCCGCTCGATCTGCAAATTGATTCCGCGCTCGGCGGTGTATTGCAAGGCATCATCGTGTTGCTTGTTGTGCTCGCCCAAGGGGTGCGCGCCAAGTTTAGATAGTTAGGTAGTTGCGTAGTTAGATAACGGAAACTATCCAACTACACAACTACCTAAACTATCCAACTACACAACTACCTAAACTATCCAACTATGAAACAAAAGACATTATAGGGAATAAGACCTCTCTCGCCAAGCCGCCAAGAACGCCAAGTTTTTTCAGGATGATTCTTTGCGTGCTTTGCGTTTTGGCGAGAGGTAAAAGTTGTTACCGATAAAGTCTAAATAATGGATACCAATTTACTGATCCTTACACTCGCCTCCATGCTCGCCGATAGTTCGCCGCTTGTGTTCGCGGTGATTGGCGAAACATTATCGGAAAAATCCGGCGTCACGAATTTGTCGCTCGATGGGACGATTTTATTGAGCGCGATGGTCGGCTTTGCCGTCGCGTTCACGACCGACAATTTGTACCTCGCATTTCTCGCGGCGATGTTGGTTGGCGCGCTCATCGCGGCAATTATCGCGTTCTCCAGCATTGTGCTCAAGCTCGACCAGATCGCAGTGGGTTTCGTGCTCACCTTGCTCTGCGGCGACCTCTCGACTTTTTTTGGCAATCCATTCGTCCGCAAGCCCTACGAAGGCGTCCAGAATTTTCCAATTCCATTACTCGCGGATATTCCGGTGATCGGCAGGATATTTTTCAATCAAAACGTCGTCGTCTATCTCAGCGTCATTTTGATTTTCGCGGCGTGGTGGTGGATTTACAAAACGCAACTGGGGTTGAAACTGCAAGGCATCGGCGAAAAACCGGCGGCGGCATTCGCGCGCGGCACGAACGTAAATCTGCAACGATTTATTTACACGCTCATCGGCGGCGCGCTCGTCGGCTTTGGCGGCGCGGCGTACTCGCTGTTCGTCAAACTGGGTTGGAGTTATCATCACACGTACGGGCTGGGGTGGATCGCGCTTTCGATTGTGATTTTCGGCGGCTGGCATCCGGTTCGCGCGGCGATTGGCGCGTACATCTTTGGCGGCTTGCAATCGGTCAGCGGCTTGGCGCAGAGTATTCCCGCGTTTGCGAACGTGCCGACCCAGGTTTTCCAGACTGCGCCGTTCGCGGTGATGATTATCGCGTTGTTGGTTGTGAGCAACGAATCAATTGATCGTTTCTTTAGCGGCTCGCCCATGTCGCGCAAGATTTGGCAATCGTTGCGCGGCATGCCGCCCGGCGCATTGGGTACGACATTCGAGCAAGAGTAGAAATCAGAGGGAATAGAATTCGAGGGAGAGGTTGTCGCGCAAATTATCAATCAGCACGGTGGAATCGAAAAGGTATTCAGCCATCGGAGTAGATTCTTTTCATGCGTTCTTCCCAGCCGGCGCGAATTTCGTTGACCCACTCTACAGCGTCGCCAATGTCGTCACGGTCCGCCCACCTGCCAAATGACTCGCGGATGCGCTGTTTAACGAGTTCGTCTTTCGTCAAATCTGCGCACACACGCTTGCGCGGCGTCGTTTTGCGCGTGGGTGGCGCAAACGGTATAATCTTGGCGCGCACTTTTTCACGCGGGCGCAGTTTTATTTTTTCGACTGGGGTGAACACGCCATTCGCGTAAATCAGAGTTACTGTTTTGGGAGTTGCCATTTCACACCTCTCTCGCCGCATTCTAAAGCAAGCCCCAGGTTTTGTCAGCGGAGTTTTAATGGATCCAGTTTTTCATGCGTTGATGGATGCTCTACAAAACAACCAACTTGTCGCGCTCGCGACGGTCGTCAAAACGCGCGGCGCGAGTCCGCGCGAACCCGGCGCGAAAATGCTCGTCTATCCCGACGGTAAATTTGTCGGCACGATTGGCGGCGGCGAGATGGAACTGCGCGTCATTGCCGAGGCGCGCGTCGCGATTCGCGAGGGTAAGGCGCGCTGTCTTGATTTGGATTTACAAAATCACGCGGGCGGAAATTTGGACGATGAGCGCGGTGAGATGGACGTTTTCATCGAGCCGCTCACACACGCGCTTACGCTCGTGATTGTCGGCGCGGGACACGTCGGCGCGGCAGTCGCCGCACTCGCACGGTCGCTCGGTTTTTACATCGTCGTGCTCGACGACCGTCCGGAATTTGTGACGCCGGAAAAATTTCCGTGCGCGGACGAACGCATCGCCGGCGACCTGGTCCAAAAAATCGCCGCGCTTGACCTCACGCCGCAAACGTACGTCGTCCTCGTTACCCGCGCGCACGCGCTCGATCCCGCGTTGCTGGGCGCGCTTGTCGAAAAGGATGTTGCATACATTGGGATGCTGGGCAGCGACCGGCGCGCGCAAACCGCGAAGAACGCACTGAAACAACGCGGCGTAAGCGACGCCGCACTCGCGCGCGTCCATGCGCCGATTGGAATAGAAATCAACGCCGAGACGCCGCAGGAAATCGCGGTGAGCATCATGGCGGAGATCATTCAAGTAAAACGAAAGGCGTAATTGGTTGTTGGTAATTGCCATTTACCATTTACCATTTACGGGGAACCATGTGGGACACATACATCACCGCGACATCCATTGAACACGCGCTTGACCTGCTCGCACAGCACGGCAACAACGCGCGGCTCATCAACGGCGGCACGGATTTGATTTTGGAAATCGAACGCAAGGCGCGCGCGCCCAAGGTTGTGATTGATGTCAGTCGAATTCCGAAACTGGACGAAATCCGCTTCGAGGACGGCACGTTTCATCTTGGCGCGAGCGTCACGCACAATCAAGTCGTCGCCGATGCGCGCTTGCGCGCACACGCGTACCCGCTCGTGCGCGCGTGCTGGGAAGTGGGTGCGCCGCAGATTCGCAATCGCGGGACGGTCGCTGGCAACCTCATCACCGCGTCGCCGGCGAACGATACGATCACGCCGTTGCGCGCGCTCGGCGCATGGGTGACGCTGGAAAGCAAGGGGCGCGGCAAACGCGAGCTGGACCTCGAAGAATTTATGCGCGGCGTCCGCAAGACTGCGCTCGAACCGGATGAAATGCTCACCGCGATTTCGTTCCCCGCGCTCAAGCAAAACGAATTCGGCACGTTCATCAAACTGGGTCTGCGCCGCGCACAAGCGATTTCGGTGGTCAATGTTGCGGTCGTGTTGGGATTTCGAAATTCGAAATTCGAAACTCGAAATTCACCGCTTGAATCGGTTTGGATTACATTAGGGTCTGTCGCGCCGACGATTGTCGCGGCGACCGACGCGCAGCAATTCCTCATCGGCAAAACGCTCGACGACGAAACGATCGAGCAAGCCGCGCGTCTCGCGATGAATGCCGCGCGACCGATTGACGACATTCGCGGCACCGCCGATTATCGCCGCGAAATGGTGCGCGTCCTCGTCGCGCGCGCGCTGCGCCAACTACGCGACGGCGCCGAGCGCGAAGATAGTCCAGAACAACCGGTGATGTTGTGGGGAAAAACGGAAGGCAAATTCAAAATTCGTAATTCGAAATTCGCCGCGCAAGCAAATTCCGAATTTCGAATTACGAATTCAGACACCATCGAAACCGTCGTCAACGGCAAAGCGCATACCATTGAGAATGCATCCGACAAAACTCTTCTCCGCTTGTTGCGCGAAGATCTGGGATTACCAGGCACGAAAGAAGGTTGCGCGGAAGGCGAGTGCGGCGCGTGCGCGGTTTTTCTCGACGGCATCGCGGTGATGAGTTGTCTCGTGCCCGCGGCGCGCGCGCACGGCGCGGAGATCGTGACGATTGAAGGTTTGCCACGCGACGGAAAGCTACATCCGGTTCAACGCGCGTTCATCGAGACTGGCGCGGTGCAGTGCGGCTATTGCACGCCGGGTTTTATCATGAGCGGCGCGGCGCTGCTCGACGAAATTGCGCAGCCGACACGTGAGGAGATACAGCACGCGCTAACCGGCAATTTGTGCCGGTGCACCGGGTACTATAAAATCATCGAGGCGATAGAACAAGCGGCGACACAATAGACGAATCAAAAACGAATGTGAGGCGAACCGTGGACGACGCGAAAAGTTTGAATCGGCGTTTCGAGACGATTGCGTGGGGGACGTTCTTTATTGTGTGGGGCTTGACTAGTCTGTTCCGGTTTTTACCGGACGGCAGCGCGACCATCGGCATCGGTGTGATTCTGCTGGGACTAAATCTCGCGCGTTACCTGAACAGGATTTCCACCAGCGGTTTCACTATCACGCTCGGCGTCATCGCGCTCGTCATCGGCGCGGTGGATGTGGCGCGTGCCGTGTTTCGTTTACCGATTGACCTACCTTTTTTTCCAATTCTGTTGATTACGATTGGCGTGATCTGGATTGCGCGTGAAGTGACGAAACGATAGAATCGTCCTAATGCGAAAAATTTTTCTGAGTTCAACCGCCAAAGATTTGCAGGAATATCGCGACGCGGTGTTCGCGGCGATTCAGGCGTGCGACGATTTGCATTGCGTCCGCATGGAGGATTTTGGCGCACGGGCGGTAATGGCAGATGAGTTTTGCCGCGCCAAAGTTGCTGAGTGCGAGGTGTTTGTTGGAATCGTCGGGCATTATTTTGGAAGCAGTCCGAAGGGTTCGGACAAGTCGTACACGCAACAAGAGTACGACGCGGCGGTTGAGACGAACAAGCCGCGCTTGATGTTCATCGCGCCCGACGATTTTCCAATTCCCGCGAATCTCGTCGAGAACGCATCGAAACGCAAACGACAGCGCGAATTCCGTGCGCGTGTCAATGGCGTGCTGCGCGCCGAATTCAGATCGCCGCAGGATTTGGCGACGAAAGTTGTCACCGCGATTCGCAATTGGGAACGCGAGCAAGAACAGATCACAATGGAACAGCAGCGCGAGCAATATCTCGCGCACGTCATCGGCGAGTGGGAAAAGATTCGCCTGATTGGTTTTTCGCACGCGGGCAAGGTGGTTGACGACCCAAAACTGGAGCAGGTGTTTGTGCCGCTGCGCGTGGAGAGCGTCGCGAGCAGGGAACCGTTCGAGAAAGGGACAGAAATCGAGGAGTCCCCGAGAACAACATCTGCGGCGTTGCGACGGGTTCTTTGGAGAGCGATTAATGAACGTGATGTGACAGAGCGAAAAGTTGGCATAGCCTTCGCGTTACGGGTCCAGCGGAAAGCGGTTGTGCTGGGCACGCCTGGCGCGGGCAAGTCCACGCTGTTGCAGTGGCTCGCGCTTTCGTTTGCGCGCGGATGGCACGGTGCGGCGACCGCGCCCGTACGCGACGAATCGCGCGTGCCGTTGCGAATCGTGCTGCGAGAATTCGCGCGGGAACGCAGTCGGCGGGGCGCGGGATATGCAGTTGAAGATTATTTGCACGACCACTATCGCGCGCGCGGGCAGAATTTTCCGTCGCAATTCTTTTGCCATTTCATCGAGCGCGGAGAGTGCGCGCTGTTGTTCGACGGGATGGACGAGGTCGGCACTGCCGCCCAGAGAATCGAGATGCGCGACCTCATCGAGAATCTGGCGCGCGCGCATCCTGCCAATCGTTTCATCGTCACATCGCGTCCGAAAGGATACGAAGCCGCCCCGCTCGACCGCCGCGAGTTTTACACGTTCAGCATCTTGGATTTCGACGACGACGCGATTCGCCAATTCATCGAGAACTGGTATCGCGCGGTCGAGGGGAAGAACGAACCCGAAGCGAAAGAGGGCGCGCGGCTTTTGTCGGAATCGCTGGACGCGAATCCGAACGTCAAGCGACTCGCGGTCAATCCGCTGATGCTCACGATTATCGCGACCATCCATCGCACGGAACGATTGCCGAATCAGCGCGTCAGGTTGTACGACAAATGCGCCGAATCGCTCCTGGTGAAATGGGACGAGGTGCGCGGCATCGGCGGCGCGCCAATCGGGGAAGAAGAACAGCGGCGACGCTTGGAACACATCGCGTATTGGATGCACAGCGAGAACATCGGCGATGTGGAACGCGACGAGTTGCAGCGCAAGTTGACCCGATTCTTGAAACCGCGCTATCCCGACGCGGCGGATGAAGCATCGCGATTCATTGACCGATTGGTGGAGCGCGCGGGCATTCTGGTCGAGCGCAGTCCCGACCGCTTTGCGTTTGCGCATCGCACCTTTCAGGAATATTTTGCGGCGATGGACATTTACAATCGCTATCTGGACGAAGAAGACCCGCAGATTGTCCACGACGCCGTGATGTCGCACCTGCACGACCCGCGCTGGGAAGAAGTGAGCTTGCTGACGATGGCGAAACTCAAGGTCAAGCCCACGACGAAATTGCTGCAAGCCATCTTGAGCGCGAACAGTTGGGGCGAAGGCGTTTTGCATCGCGACCTTTTCTTTGCCGCGCGCGTTCTTGCCGATGACGTGATGGTCGAGCGCGCGGTGGTGGAGCGCGTGGTGAAAGAGTTGTGCGATGGTTTGTTACACACTCATTTGCGCGAGAAACTTCATAGGGAGTACATTGAAATCCTGACTTGGATTGCTAGAGGCGAAAATGGTGGTATTGCAACGTTGATTCTGAGGGATTCGCACAAGAGATTTTTGGATAGTTGGTGTGCCGATTGGATGAATCCATTAGTGGCAAGAAAAGAACCCGAGACGACACAACTGTTACTCGACTTGACGCGCCCCACGAATGATGAATGGGTACAGCGGAAGGCGGCTGAAGCGTGGGGGCATTTGGGCGAGAAAGCGCAAGCGACACAACTGCTAATCAACCTAGCGCGCACGGCGCGTTCTGAATTTGAACGGCTGGATGTGGCTCAAGCATTGGGAGAACTGGGCGAGAAAGCGCAAGCGGCACAATTGCTACTCGACCAGGCGCGCACAGCGAATAATGAGAGGATGCGGCAAAATGCGGCTGAAGCATTGGGGCAGTTGGGCGAGAAGAGCGAAGTGGTTGTCAACGGACTACTCGATTTAGCGTGCACATCAAGCGACTTATGGGTGCGGCGGTTTGCGGTTCGGTCATTGGGGCAGTTAGGCGATAAGAGCCAAATGGTTGTTGACGGATTACTCGACTTGGTTCGCACGGCGAGTGACGAAGATGTGCGACGACTTGCGGCTTGGTCATTGGGACAGCTAGGTGAGAAGAGCGAAGCGATTGTCAACGGATTACTCAACTTGGCAGTCGCGCCAAATAGCGAATTGGTGCGCTACGATGCGGGCCGAGCGTTGGGACAGTTGGGCGAGGAGGCGCAGGCAGCACGACTGCTACTTGACCTAGCACACACGACGAGTGTTGAATGGATACGGCTGTCGGTGGTTGAAGCATTGGGAGAGGTGGGTGAGAAAGCGCAAGCAGCACAACTGTTACTCGATTTGACGCGCCCTGCAAGTGCTGAATGGGTGCGGCAACGTGCGGCTAAATCATTGGGGAAATTGGGGGAGGAAGCACAGGCGGTACCACTGCTACTCCACTTGGCGCGCACGGCAAGTAACGAATCAGTGCGACAGGACGCGGCTCGGTCGTTGGGGCAGTTGGGCGGGACAACGCAAGCAGTACCCTTGTTACTCGACTTGGCGCTCAAGGCGAGGGATGGAGAGGTACGACGGGACGCGGCTCAATCGTTGGGAGAGTTGGGCGAAAAGACGCAGAGTGTTCTGGATGGCTTACTGTACCTGGCACAGCAGGATGTGAGATCGGACGTGCAAAATGCGGCGTATGGGGCGTTGAAGCAATTGCTGGCGCAGGAAGAATTGGAGAAATAGCATAATGCCAAAATCAAAAGAGAAATCCGAATCCTTTGAAAATCTTTTTTCCGAACTCGAAACGACGATCGCGAAACTCGAAGCCGGCGATTTGCCGCTCGACGAATCGCTCGCGCTGTTTCAGCGCGGGATGGAACTCGCCAAGCAATGCGGCGCGCTGCTCGATGCCGCCGAACTGCGCATCAAAGAACTCGTGCCGCGCGGCGAGACTGTTTCCGCACAAGATTTCGACGAGGACAACGCGTGAACGATCTTCTCGCCAACCGCATCGCGCAAGCCACGTTCATTCCCTGGGCAATCGCGCAAATCCTCAAAGTCATCGTCGAATTATTGTGGCATCATAAATTGAATTTACGTTTGCTGACGAGTGCCGGCGGTATGCCTTCGTCCCATTCGGCGACGGTGTGCGCGCTCGCGACAGCCGTCGCGATCCAAGAAGGCACCGGGTCGAGTCTGTTCGCGGTCGCGTTCGTCCTCGCCGTCATCGTGATGTACGACGCGGCGGGCGTGCGTCGCGCCGCGAGTATTCAAGCGCGCATCCTCAATCAAATCATTGACGAGCTATTTCAAGGACACCCCATCAGCGAAACGCACTTGCGCGAATTGTTGGGACACACACCCATCGAAGTCGTCGCCGGTGCGGCGCTCGGAATCGCCGGTGCGTGGTGGTGGCTGACGCGCGCGTAACCGGTTTCTGACTGATTTTGGACGCGAATTGTGATGATGTGAGTATACAAGTAGACAGGTAGACAAGTAGACAAGCAAACTTGTCTACCTGTCTCCTGTTTACTTGTATACGTGTCCCCCCGAGGAGGAACCATGCTAACTCGCCGCGATTTTCTACGCCGTTCGATTCTCGTGACGATGGGCGCCGCGCTCGCGTCGTGCGCGCCGACGCCGACGCCCGCGCCCGCGCCTGCCTCAACTTCCGTGCCAGCTCCGATCAACCCTCCCGCGCCAACTGCCACGCGTGCGCCAGCGACGAACGCGCCCGCGCCAACTTCTGCGCCGGTCGTAACGATGACTGCGACACCGGTGCCGCCCAGCGCGGTCGAGCCGCACCTCGTCGTCGCACGCGGCGCGGTCGCCGCGACGATTGCACGCGCGGCAGTGGATGCGCTTGGCGGGATGAAAAAATTCGTCAAGACCGGGAACGACGTCATCATCAAGCCAAACATTTGCAACTCGTCGTACGGACCCGAGTACGCGACGACGACGAATCCCGACGTCATCGCGGAACTTGTCAAGCTGTGTCTCGAAGCCGGCGCGAAACGCGTGCGCGTGATGGACAATGGATTTTCCGGCTCGGCAGTAGAGGGCTATAAACGCAGCGGCATTCGCGAGGCGGTCGAAAAAGCCGGCGGACAAATGGAAATTATGAGCGCGTCCAAATACGCGAATGTCGCGTTGCCCAATGCGCGCGACATCAAAACCTGGGGCGTGTATCAAGATATTTTGAAAGCCGATGTCGTCATCAACGTGCCGATTGCAAAACATCACGGCTCGGCGCAAGTCACGCTGGCGATGAAAGGATTGATGGGCGTGATCCAGGATCGCAACGGCATTCACCTCTCGCTCGATCAACGCATCGCCGATTTGAGTACGCTCATCAAGCCGACGTTGAATATCGTTGACGGCATTCGCGTGCTCACCTCGCACGGACCGACCGGCGGGCGGCTCGATTACGTTCGACAGGACAACACGATCATCGCGAGCGTTGACCCGGTTGCGGCGGATGGGTACGCGACCCAGTTATTCTTTAAGAAAAAACCGGAATCCATCGGTTACATCAAGTACGCGGCGGAGATGGGGCTGGGTAGTTACGATTTTGCGAAACTGCGCGTGAAGGAAGTGACGGCGTGATGCGTGAAATTCACGTGTTACGCATCGCGTTTGACGATCTCGAATGAGGCAAGTGTGACCGCAACTCGCTGGCAACGCGCACGACAAATCACACAAATCGCAAGCGTCATTCTGTTTTTTCTGCTCGCGTTTCTCACGTATCGCGGCGCAGAGTCGCTGGTTCCACTTGATCTGTACTTGCGCGTCAATCCGCTCGTCGCGTTCGCGGCGATGATGGCGACGCGCGCGTTCATCGCGACGATGGCGCTCGCGATGGTCGCGCTTGCGCTCGGCTTTGTCGTCGGGCGCGCGTGGTGTGGTTGGCTCTGCCCGCTCGGCGCGCTCCTCGATTGGACAACACCAAAAACCTGGAAGGTTTCCACGCTTCGCGCCTTCCAGGTTTCTCCCAACATCAAATTCATTTTACTCCTCGTCATTTTCTTTGCCGCGCTGATGGGCAATCTCACCTTCCTCATTCTCGACCCGATCACGATTCTCAATCGCACGTTTAGCGGCGCGGCGTTGCCTGCGCTCAACGCATTGATCCTGGGTATCGAAACACTCTTGACGCCGATTGCGCCGCTCGCGCCCATCGTGGATTTTATCGAGCAGAATTTTCGCGGCACGGTGTTGCCCGCGCAACAAACGACGTACGGGCTAGGCATTTTGTTCGCGCTCGTGTTCGTCGGCATCGTCGCGCTAAACTGGGTCGCGTCGCGCTTTTGGTGTCGCTACTTGTGTCCGCTCGGCGCGGTGTACGCATTGCAAGCGAAAATTTCCTGGCTGCGTCCACGCGCGGTGAAAGAATGCAGTCACTGTGCCGCGTGTATGAAGGCGTGTCCGACCGGCGCGATCACGGTCACGAAGCAAGGTTTCACGGTTGATTCGGCGGAGTGTGTCGCGTGTATGGATTGCGTTTCAGCGTGTCCTGAATCGGTGATTGGTTTCCGACCGCCGACCGCCGACCGCCGACCGCAAATTAGCGGCGGTCAGCCGTCAGCCGTCGGCGGTCGAGCACTCTCGCGTCGCCAATTCATCGCGAGCGCGGCAACCGCGGTGACCTCGGTCGCATTGTTCCGCGCCGCGCCGAGCGCGCAACGTGATGACGCGTTTCTCGTGCGACCGCCTGGCGCGCGCGAAAATCATTTCCTCGAAAAATGTATTCGCTGCGCCGAGTGCGTCAAGGTGTGCCCGACCGGCGGACTGCAACCCAGTTTGTTCGAAGCCGGGATCGAAGGATTCTGGACGCCGCTTCTCGTCTCGCGCCTGGGTTATTGCGATTTCTCGTGCAACGCGTGCGGACAGATTTGTCCAACCGGCGCGATTCCGCCGCTCGCGCTCGACGCGAAACGCGCGACGGTCATCGGGCACGCGTACATTGACGAGAATCGCTGCATTCCCTGGGCGAGTTACAATCGCTGTGTCGTCTGCGAAGAAATGTGTCCCGTGCCGGAAAAAGCGATTCGGCTCGACGAGGTTGATGTTATCGCGCCGGACGGCGCGCGCGTGCATCTGCAACGCCCGCGCGTGATTCACACCTTGTGTATCGGGTGCGGCATCTGCGAGTACCAATGCCCGCTCGTCGGTCCCGCGGCGATTCGGGTGTACGCGCCGACCGTGTTCCCCTCGCGCGCGTGAACCTGGGCAGGGAACGGACGCTGTTCCGTTCCATTGAGGAACGCTCCGGCGAGCGTTCCCTACGAATCTTCGCCAGTCCCTTGCGACTGGCGATTTAATTTGGTTTGCGCTCCTCGCCTTTACGCACTATAATCGTCGCGTGAAAATTTTGAGGAGTAGTCATGTCAGAAAAACTTGATTCGTTTTTGAAGACGCACTTGGATGAGTACATCGCGGAAACGGCGCGCCTGTGCGCGCAACCCAGCATTTCGGCGAAGGGCGAAGGCACGCACGAATGCGCGAATCTGATTGTCGCGACATTGGAAAAGCATGGTTATCGTGTGCAGAAATTCGCGACGCCCGGCAATCCGATCATCGTCGGTCACGCGGATGGCGCGTTGCGCCGCACGTTATTGTTCTACAATCACTATGACGTGCAACCGCCAGAGCCGCTCGAACTGTGGACGACGCCGCCCTTCGAGCCGACGATTCGCGATGGCGCGTTATACGCGCGCGGCGCGAAAGACGACAAGGGCGAGTTCGTCGCGCGATTGATGGCGGTGGACGCGGTGCGCGCGGCGCGCGATGGCAAATTGCCCTGCGGCGTCACGTTCGTCGTCGAAGGCGAAGAGGAAATCGGCAGTCCGCACATCGCGGAATTTGTGCGCGACCATACCGAGCTTTTGCAATCGCACGGCGCGATTTGGGAAGAGGGCGGCATGGATCCGGAGGGACGACCGGAAATTGGACTGGGTCGGCGCGGCGTCTTGTCGGTCGAGCTGTCGGTCGAATCCATGACACGCGACGCGCACTCGGGTAGCGCGCACATTTTGCCGAATGCGGCGTGGCGTTTGACGTGGGCGCTCGCGTCGCTCAAACATCGCGATGAGCGCATTCGCATTCCCGGCTTTTACGATCACGTGCAACCACCGAGCGCGACCGATCTGAAATTACTCGACGTGCTGCCGCAACACGAAGAGTGGGCGCGCAAATCATTTGGCGTCAAGGAATTCGTGCGCGGCGCGCGCGGCAAGGCGCTCAATCGCGCCGTGTTCGAGCCGACGTGCAACATTCAAGGCATCACCGCCGGGTATCAAGGCGCAGGCAACAAGACCGTCATTCCCGCGCGCGCGTCGGCGAAGATTGATTTTCGACTCGTGCCCGATCAAAGCCCCGATGATGTTTTCGCCAAACTGCGCGAGCATCTCGACAAGCAAGGTTTCGACGATGTGCGCGCGGAATGGCTCGGCGCGATGTGGCCCTGCAAAGTGTCGCCCGACGATCCGTTCGTCCATCTCACCGCGCGCACTGGCGAAGAAATTTACGGCGTGCCGACCGTGCTCAATCCGATGGGCGGCGGCAGTAGTCCGATGTACGCGTTTGCGAAACCGCTCGACATTCCTATCGTCACGTGCGGCGTGGGATACGCGAACAATCGCACGCACGCGCCGGACGAACACGTGCGCCTCGTAGATTTTCTGAACGCGGCGCGTCACATCGCGCGCATTTTCAACGGGTTCGCCGATTTGTAAAACACGTAAAACCTGATAAAGAGGTGAGACCATGGAGATCAACATTGCGGTCGTGCCCGTTGCCGGACTGGGCACGCGACTTTTGCCCGCGACCAAATCGCAGCCGAAGGAAATGTTGCCGGTCGGACGCAAGCCCGTCGTTCAGTACGTCGTCGAAGAATTGACGCGCGCGGGAATGCGGCAGATGCTGTTCATCACCGGTCCCGGCAAGGCGTCTATCGAAAATCATTTCGACGTGGACGACGAGTTGATTCAAACGTTGCGCGAAAACGGCAAAGAGGATTTGCTCGAAGAACTTGAATTCGAACGCGCGCCGATTCAGTATTTTTACACGCGCCAACGCCAACTGTTGGGGCTGGGTCACGCGGTCTTGTGTGCGCGCGAATTTGTCGGTAACGAACCGTTCGTCGTCGCGCTCGGCGATTCGATCATTGGCTTGCACGCGCAGAGCGACATTGTGCGGCGCATGACCCAGGTTTTCAGCGACAACCACGCCGACGCGGTCGTCGCGTTCGAGCAAGTGCCGAGCAGTGAAGTGCATCGTTATGGTATCGCGAAACCGAAAAACGACGGCGACGTATTCGAAATCGCGGACGTGATCGAGAAACCGAGTCCGGAAGAAGCGCCGAGCAATTTCGCGATTGCGGCGCGTTACGTTTTTGCGCCCAACATTTTCGACGCGCTCGCGCGCACCAAGCCAGGCAAGGGCGGCGAGATCCAACTGACCGACGCGATTCGCTTGGTGCTGCAAGAGGGCGGCAGGGTGTTCGGGCTGACGCTGCGCGACGAACGCCGGTACGACATCGGCAACTATGACGCGTACTTTCGCGCGTTCGTCGAATTTGCGCTCGCCGACGAAAAGTACGGCGCGTCGTTGCGCGAGCATTTGAAGCAAATCGTTTAACGCAAATTGGAAATTTGCGCTGCGTGGGGGAAATTTCCAATTTGCCAACATCCGGAGAACAAGATGCACCTCATTCGCCAACGCGCGTATGCGCGCGCCGGACTCATCGGCAATCCGTCGGACGGCTACAACGGCAAAACGATTTCGATCACCGTGCGCAACTTTTGGGCGGAGGTCGTGCTGTACGAGTGGGACTCGGTGGACATCGTCCTTGCCGAGAACGACCGTGCGCGTTTTCGCTCGGTGCGCGATCTCGCCAAGGATGTGCAACTACACGGTTATTACGGCGGCATTCGGCTCATCAAAGCGACGATCAAACGCTTTGTCGAGTACTGCGACGCGCGCAACATCCTATTGCACGACCGGAATTTTTCGGTGCGGTACGATACGAACATTCCGCGCCAGGTTGGGCTTGCCGGGTCGAGCGCGATCATCGTCGCAACGTTGCGCGCCTTGATGGATTTTTACGGCGTCACGATTCCGCGCCAAGTGCAACCCAGCTTCGTGCTCTCGATTGAACGCGAGGAACTGGGTATCGCGGCGGGCTTGCAGGATCGCGTGATCCAGGTGTACGAAGGCGTCGTGTATATGGATTTTGACAAAGCGCGCGAATGCGTGGTCGAAGGATTCAAGTGTTACGCGTACGAGCAACTCGATCCCGCGCTCTTGCCGCCGGTGTACGTGTCGTACAACAACACGTTGAGCGAACCGACCGAAGTGTTTCACAACGATATTCGCGGGCGCTATGATCGCGGCGAAGAACAAGTGGTCAATGCGATGAACCACTTTGCCGATCTCGCCGCGCAAGCGCGTGCGGCGATTTTACAACGCGATACCGCACGACTCGCCGCGTTGATGGATGAGAATTTCAACACGCGGCGCAAAATTTTCCAGTTAGCGGAATGGCAAGTCGAGATGGTCGAAGTGGCGCGCGCGTGCGGTGCGAGCGCGAAATTCGCCGGCTCCGGCGGCGCGATCATCGGCACGTATCGCGACGACGCGATGTTCGAGAACATTCGCGCGAAAATGGCGGTGATTGGTTGTCGCACGATCAAGCCGCAAATCAATCCTTGAGGTGTGACGAGTGACGTGTGACGAGTGACGCAAATTCGCCACACACCACTCGTCACACGTCATTTGAGAGAGCCATGACAATAGGAATTATCTTCGGTTTACTCAGCGCGTTCATTTGGGCGACGACGAGTCTTGCGATCAAAGCGCAAGCGGATGAAATTCACCCGACCTCGTTCAACGCGTTTAGAATGATCGTCGCGACGATTTTTACGTTTGCAATTCTGCCGTTCTTCGATGGTTGGCATGCCATCGCCCAGGTTCAAACCGGCACGGTCCTCGTGCTCGCCGTTTCCTCCATCATCGGCATCGCGATTGGCGACGTGTTGTATTTTTGGAGTCTGACGCAAATCGGCGCGTCGCGCGCGTTGCCGCTTTCCGGCTCGTATCCACTTTTTACGTGGGCGCTCGCCATCCCGTTTCTCGGTGAACAGCCCACACCCACGGCGATGCTTGGCACCGCGCTCGTCGTCATCGGCATTTACTTGCTCGCGCCAAAAAATGGCTCACGCGTTCAGACCGACGCGCGGAGCGAACGGCTCGGCACATTCGCCGCCATCACGGCGGCGGCATTGTGGGCAATTGCGACAATGCTGCTGAAGCTGGGTCTACAAGAATCGCCGAGCGTACTCGTGGTCAACGCGGTGCGTTTGCCGGTTGCCGCGCTTGCCACCGCGTTCGTTGCGCTTTATCAAACGCGCGGCGATCCCTGGCGCGGTTTTACGCGCGCAAGTCTGCCCAAGCTGGGCGCGCTCGCGATGTACAGCACCGGCATTGGGATGATCGTGTGGACGCTCAGTGTGAGTTACGCCGGCGCGGCGCGTGCCGCGTTGTTCAACACCGCCGCGCCGCTGATCGGCGTGCCGCTCTCGGTCATCTTTTTGCGCGAGCGCGTGACCCCGCTCGTCGCGGTCGGCACGGTGCTTTCGGTGGTTGGCGTGTGGATGATTTTGTAAATCATTTCCGCGTCATCCAATACACCGCCCAGCCGCGCGGAAATCCGGCGAGTCCACTTGCGCCGGCGTACCGCTCGATCACAAAGTACGGACTAAACCGCCGCTCCGCCTCGCCCAGCTCGAGCGCCATCCGCGAGTAGAACGGTTGCTCCCACCAAACCGGCTTCCACTCAAACACGTACAACAAAAATCGCGTTCCCGCGCGCATGAGTGGCAACACATTTTGCATGTACCGGTCGCGTTGCGCGGGCGATAAATCGTCGAGGGTGCCGTAATCCACGAGCAGATCGAATGTGCCGCGCACGCGCCTCAGGTTGGTGAGATCGTCCACGATAAAATTTACATTCACGTTTGCGGCGCGCGCGCGTTTGCGTCCCAGTTCGATTGCCGATTCTGCAAAATCCACGCCCGTTACGTCAAAGCCGTGTTGCGCGAGATAGATGCAATTGCTCGCCGTGCCGCTGCCGAGATCAATCGCGCGGCACGGCTCGATCCGCCCGCGCTCGACCAACTCGACGAGTTCTTTGCGCGCGCCAATGTCCCACGGCGCGCGCAAGCGTCCGTACAAAATTTCGTAGAACCATTTCATTCTATTTTACTTTGACGTACTCGTACAACGCGCTTAAATCCTGGTCATCCATGCGCGACGCGTTCTTCCACGGCATTTTCAAGTCGTTGCCGTTGGGACGTTTGCCAGTCCGCATCATTTGAACGAATTGCTCGCGTGTCAATGCCGCGGAGTAGGGACGCGCATTGGGCACACCCTCCGGTTGCGCCGGATTCGGCGGACTGCCGGTCATGTCGGGACCGTGACACCCGCGACACTCGCCGAACGTCGCGACGTACTTGCCGTACTCGGCGTTGACGCCTTTTGCCGGCGCGCTGATCGCGTTTTTGTTGATCGGATCGGGATTCGGAAACATTCCCGCGCCAAAGAGAATCGCGCCAAGCAGATTGACGTCGTCGCCACCTTGTGGTGTGCCTTCCGCCGCCGGCTGAGACCGCAGAAACGCGATGAGTGCTTTGGTGTCGTCGTCGCTCAATTGGCGGTACGGCATCAACGACATCATAATCAACAGCGTGCCATCTTTGCCATAGCCGTGTCGAAGCGCGCGGAACAATTCGCCGTCGGTGCGATCTTTCAACACACCGCCTGGCGTGATATTCGAAGCGACCACTGAGCCGATTGGCATCGGAATTTCCGAGGCAATGTCAACACCGCCGGTGAGCGGAAACTCTTCCTTGTTCCCATGACAACCGGCGCAACCGATGTACGCGATGTACTTGCCGCGCGCGATTTGTTCCGGCGTCCCTTCGACTCTGAGATTCGGCGCGGGTTCGGACGTCGGCACGTACTTCATCGCCACGCCTTTGCCGGCGACGAAGACGATCAGCGCGAGAACGAGCGTGAGCAATCCCGCGAACAACACGCCGGGAATTTTCACGAGCCAGCGTTTTGCGCGCGCGGCGCGAATCGTAAGCCACGCGAACAAGACGACGAACGCGACGAGAATTAAAAGGTAGATCAGGTTGAGAATCATATGTCCCTCCTTCTTTGTGAGACCTTCGAGGTCTCGCAGACCTCGAAGGTCTTTGAATTGTTGTTTACTGTTCGAGTAACTCTTTCAACGTCTTGAGCGATTGCGCGAACTGTCCCTCGATTTGCTTGACGAGCAAGCCCTCGGCGAGTTTGAAAAATCCGCCCGGCTCTGCATCGGCATATTGCGTCACAGCTGTGCCGTTGCCCTCGGCGCGAAAAGTAATTCCACCCGAAACCGGGAAGGGACCATTGACCGATTTCCATTCGTATCGCCGTGGCGGATCCCACGCGGTAATCTCGCCGCTCGTATCCATCTTTTGACCGACAATCTGTTGCACCCAGACGTACGTGGTGCCAACGCCGCGTGGAGCATTCGACGTGATGCGCGCTTCGACGATCCCGGCTTGCCACTCGACGGCTTTGCTAAAATCCGTCACAAAGGTAAAGACCTGATCAATCGGGCGATTGATGGTGATGCTTGTTTCGATATGTTTCATTTGAACTCCTCCTGATGGGCAAATTAGAAATTTGCCTTACGCAGTTTGTGCCGACGCTTCTCGCGCGAACATCGCGCCGGTAACGATGATGATGAAATGGATGACGATGAAAACGAGATAGCTCATCACGTCGTATCCTCGCGTGATCCAGTACGCATCCCCTACAACACCATGAAGGAATTCGAGCAAGACCGCGAACCAGACGACGCTGATGTGCTTCAATGGATTGCGCGATGCCCACAACAAGAAAATCGCGGTTCCCAACACGTCCATCACGAAAACGAACCACGCGTCCGCAAATCCTCGGGCGGCGAGCGTGTTGCCAGTCAGCGGTGGCGGCAACAAATCTTTGTACATCTGAAGTTGGGTATCGAAAATCGTAACTCCCAGATTCATCAGCGTCAGAAGCAGATAGAACGCGCCGACGATGCGAAACCACCATTGTAACTTTTTCACGAACATACCTCCTTCCATTTGATCATGATTTCATGCAGACGAATGATTGATCGTTTCATTTTGATTGACTTGCTCCATCGCCTCCTTTAGGAACGCGATCAGCGCGTCCAGATTCGCCATTCCAATCCGCTCGCCAGTGTGCGGGTCTTCGAGACTGAATCGCCAGACGGGCGGCTCGCCTTCCGCCCACAAACGAAGCAGAAACGAGCGATACGTTCGCGGTTTGGACTGAATGGACATAAGTCTCTTGACGTGCGCTTTCTCTCGTGTTATTCTGACCCTAGTTTAACAAACCATCGTGAGTACATCGTGAGTCGGGTAATTGGAAGTTGGAGATTGGAAGTTAGAGGTTAGACATGGCTCCACCTTCCACCCTCCACCCTCCAACTTCCAATTTCCAAATGCTAGCAACTTTGCAGATTCGGCTTTTTGGTGGATTGCGCGTCACGTTCGACGGCAAGCCGATCACTGGCTTTTACTCGAACAAAGCGCCCGCGCTCCTCGCGTACCTCGCCATCACGCGCCGCGCGCCGACACGCGATTCCCTCGCCGCGCTTTTGTGGGGCGAGATGAGCGACGCCGACGCCAAGACGAATCTGCGCCAGTGCCTCACGAATCTCCGCAAACTCCTCGAACCGCACCTCCTCATCACGCGCGATACCGTCGAATTCAATTTCGACGCGCCGTACGCGCTCGACATCGAGCTGTTCGAACAAAAACTCCGCGCCCAAGATTTGAGCGCGGCAGTCGAACTCTACACCGGCGATTTTCTCGACGGCGTGTTCGTGCGCGATGCGCCCGAGTTCGAAGAATGGATGCTCGCGCAACGCGCGCGCCTGCGCGACCTCGCGCTTCAAACGATGAGCGCGCTCGTGACGCAACATGCCGCGCGCGGCGATAACGCGCGCGGCATCGAGTACGCGACGCGTTTGATCGCGCTCGATCCCTGGCGCGAAGAAACGCATCGCGATTTGATGCTGATGCTCGCGCGCACCGGTCAACGCAGTGTCGCGCTCCAACAGTACGAAGTGTGCAAACGCGAACTGCGCGAACAGATGGATGTCGAGCCATCGGCGGAAACGACCGCGCTGTACGAACGCATTCGCGCGGCGGGGGATGCCACGCGTCATAACTTGCCCGCGCAACCCACCTCATTCATCGGTCGCACAAAAGAACTTGCCAACATCGAGACGCGTTTGCTCCAGCGCGATTGCCGGTTGCTCACGCTCCTCGGCACGGGCGGTGTTGGCAAAACACGACTCGCGCTTGAAGCGGCGGAACGCGCGTTGAAAATCGGCGCGTTTCTCTATGGCGTGTTTTTCGTTCCACTCGCGGGAGTGAATTCGCCCGACCGGTTGGTCGCCGCGATGGCAGACACGTGTGGTTTTACTTTCACCGGCAAGCAAGACCCCAAAACGCAACTCGCCAATTTCCTGCGCGAAAAAGAGACGCTCTTCGTTCTCGACAATTTCGAGCATTTGCTCGACGCGGCGACCTGGCTAGCCCAGTTGCAAAGTGACGCGCCGCACGTGAAACTACTCATTACGTCGCGCGAGCGATTGAATGTGCGCGCCGAGTGGCTGATCGCGATTGAAGGGCTTGACTATCCGGATTTTCGGTCGGACACAACCGCGCCAATAGAAATCCAAAATCGAAAATGGGCGGCGGTGGAATTGTTCGTCGAACGCGCGCGCCAGGTGCGCGGGGATTTGGAAACGAGCGACGCGCTGTGGACGAGCGTCGCGCGCGTGTGCCAACTGGTCGAGGGGTTGCCGCTGGGGATCGAACTGGCGGCGGCGTGGACGCAAACGCACACCTGCGATGACATCGCGCACGCGATCGCGCGCGGGTATGCGTTTCTCGCGACGACTGCACGCGATGTACCCGAACGACAACGCAGTTTGCGGGCGGTGTTCGATTACTCGTGGCGTTTGTTGTCCGAGCACGAACGCGCGGTGATGGCGCGTCTGTCCGTGTTTCGGGGTGGATTCACGCGCGAGGCGGCGGAGTGGGTGGCGGGCGCGTCGCTGACGACCCTGACCGCGCTCGTAGACCAGTCACTCGTGCGAAGCAGCGCGGGGCGATACGGGCTGCACCAAGTTGTGCGAGAATACGCGGCGGAGAAGCTGGGTGCGTCGGTTGACGCGGAAGCAGCGGTGCGTGATCGGCATGGCGAGTACTTGGCGACGTTCTTGGCGCAACTCGCCGCGCCGATCCAAGGCGCGAACCAAAAAGACGCGCTGAACCAGGTCGGCGGCGAAATGGATAACGTGAATGCCGCGTGGCAGTGGATGATCGCGCGGCGACGCGCGGACTGGGTCGAGTCCAGTTTCGTGAGTCTCGGATATTTCTACGAAATCAAAAGTCGGTTCCAAGAAGGGCTTGCCGCCTTTCAGCAAGCCGCCGCGGCGTTTGCCGGCGCAAGCGAACCTGCCCAGCAGAAACTCTATGCCAAATTGCTCATTCCCCAAATGAGTTTTCTGATTCGCCTCGATCGCTACGCGGAGGCGCGCGCGGTCGGATATACGTGCTTGACTATTTTGCGCGATACGGACGCGCAGACCGAATTCGCGCGCGCGGTCAATAACCTGGGTCACATCACCTATCGGTTGGGGAATCTCGGCGAAGCCAAACAGTTTATGCAAGAGAGCGTGGCATTGACGCGCGCGGGCGGCAATCTGCGTATGTTGTCGGTGGCGTTGAACAATCTCGGCGCGGTCACGCTGGCGCGCGGCGAATACGCGGAGGCGCGTCAAGTGTTCGAGGAATGTTTGACGATCAAGCGGCAATTGGGCGACCAGAGAAGTATCGCCAATACGCTCGACAACCTGG
Source organism: Chloroflexota bacterium (assembly GCA_016219275.1). NCBI lineage: Bacteria > Bacillati > Chloroflexota > Chloroflexota bacterium. The sequence continues at coordinate 44,555 of JACRBM010000056.1, read as the reverse complement.
GAATTATCGCGCGGGAGCAAAAGGATTTCGCGCTTGCGCGAGAATTTCATCAGGAAAGTCTGGCGATTTACCAATCGCTCGACGACCAACGCGGCGCGCAGACCGCGTTGAATAACCTGGGCGCGCTGGCTTTTCGTGAAGGACATTGCGCGGAGGCGCGGCAATTCTTGCGGCAAAGTTTGAGCATGGGCAGCGCGGATTCACACCGCGGGATCATCGCCGGTTTCACTCTCCTGCGTCTCGGCGCGGTGGCGTGCGCGCTCGGCGATTATGCGGAGGCGCGGCAACATTTGCGCGATGCGCTGGACACCGCCGTCGCGATCAACGCCGTTCCGCTCGCGTTACTCGTGTGCGCCGAGTTCGGCGCGTTGTGGCACGCCGAAGGAAACAGCGCAGGAGCCGTCGAAATCATTGCCTTGGTCGCCGCGCATGCAAGCAGCGAACAGGAAGCGCGTGATCGCGCACAGAGTTTGCTGGGCGCGATTGCGCCGCGTCTGAAAAGCACCGCCTTCACTGCCGCGCAAGCACGCGGGCGCGCGCGCCAACTTGAAGAGGTCAGCGCGGAAATTTTGCGCGGATGAAGATGGATGCCGGGAAAAAACTCAGGGGCAGGTCTTGCTGACCTGCCCCTGGGATTTCTAGCGTGTCCAAACTGGGTGATCGCCCCCAGCCAGTTGGCGCACATGCGCGCCGTTGATGTCCATAATGAAAATGCTCGTCCCCGAATTGTTGTTCGAGGCGAACGCGATCCAGTTGCCATCCGGCGACCAGGTCGGCGAGAAATCGTTGCTGGTGCTGGGTCGCACACGACGCAAGCCACTGCCATCGGCGTTCATCACGTAGATTTGGCCGCGACCATCGCGCGTCGAGGTGAACGCGATCAGTTTACCGTCCGGGCTGAACACGGGCGTCGTGTCGTCCGCCGGATGATCGGTCAGCCGGCGCAATTGCTTGCCGTCCGGATAGTTGGTGAAAATGTCGCTCGCCCCGCTCGTGTTCGCAGCAAAGACCATCAAGTTAGTTTTCGACCAGGACATGCCGCCGCGGAATTGCGCGCCGGCAAGTTCAGCCGGCATCGGCACATCCTCGCGATTTTTGCCGTCTTCGTCAATCATACTGATAAACCAACCATTCGTCGCTTGACGAATCATCGCGAGGCGTTTGAAATCGGGCGACCACGATGGACTGGAGAGACCGATGTCCGATGTAATGTCGCGCGTATTGCCGGCGGTGTCGCGCAGACGCAACACATTCACCGCGCCGGGTTGGGCGGCGAACACGTACGCGAATTTGGCGTTCCCGGTCGAGAATTCGCCGAGGCGCGCGTTCGTGCCAAAATTATCCAACGTCAAGTCCATCCCGGAACCGGCGGAGAGGTAGGGCGTCACCGCGCCAGAGTTCGGGTCAACATGGAACAGTCGGCTCTGAGCATCTGTGATCGCATGATACACGATCGTGCCGGTCGGCGGCGACACCGGGCGCGCGGTGGGTTGGGGCGGTACGGTCGGCACCGATCCGACCGGGACTGGCGTGCGTGTGGGCGGGAGTGACGTCGCCGTTGGCGGCGCGGTCGTCGCGGTTGCCGCGCGCGTGGGCGTACTCGTCGGCACGACGCGTGTCGCGGTCGGCGGTAACGCGGTTGGCAATGGCGCGAGCGTAGGCGAAGGAATCGGCGTCGGCGTGGGCGGCGCGCCGCAGGCGGTCGCTAACCAAACCACTGCCACGAGAGCGAGGGTCGTCAAAACGAAACGTGTTTTCATCGTCCATCCTTTCCATTCACAGATGCGAACCGCATTATACCAAATTTGTCGAAATCACAAAATCGTCTCGACTGCTAACGCGACCATACCGGATGTTGTCCGGGGCTTGACGTTAACTGGGTTACATTCCCGCCGCGCAAATCCATCATAAAGATATTCGTCGAGTTGTTGCGCGTGGACGCGAATGCAAGCCAGTTGCCATCGGGCGACCAGGACGGTGAAAAGTCTGGCACGGTACTCTGGCTCACGCGCCGAACGCCGGAACCATCCGCGTTCATCACATAGATTTGCGCTCGACCATCGCGTTTAGAAGTGAACGCGATCAATTTGCCGTCGGGGCTAAACGCCGGGGTCGAATCGTCGGCGGGGTTGTTCGTGATGTTGCGGAAGCCGCCGCCATCGGGGTTGAGCACGTAGATATCATTTTCCCCGGTCGTGACCAAGCCGAGCGCGAGTTGCCCTTTCGACGACCAGCTCAAACCACCGCGGAATTGCTCGCCCTGGGAATTGCTTTTGACATCACACCATTGTTGCTTGTCGGACGAACACGGCGTACCGTCCGCGTTCACGATCAGCACGTTCCATCCTCTTTTGTCTGCCGCGAGTCGGACGAACGCGATTTGCTTGCCGTCGGGCGACCACGTTGGACTGGACAGACCGCCGCCGGCGGGTGCGGAATACAATCCCGTATGCGTGTCGAGCCGCGGGTCGTAGACGCGCAACGCATTCGTCTCGCCGAGACCGCGCGTCGCGATGTACGCAATCTTGCTATTGTCCGGCGACCATGCCATCATCGCGGCGTTGGTGTTGACAATATCCAACACCGGACCGACGTCGTAAAATGGTCGGACGGTTTTCGTTTGCACATCTACAGTCGAAACGCGATCCACTCCGTTATCGTTGAACTGAAACAGGATGAACCCTTTGGGCGCAGGCGGACGCGTTGCGGTTGCGGTCGCGCGCGCGATGGGTGTGGTGGCGGCACGTGATGGCGCTGCGGCGGCGACTGGAGTAGGTGTTACCGGTGTTGTCGAAATAATTTGGTCGCCTTGCAAACGATAACTGCGCGTCGCCGCAAGCGTCGGGCAACACAGCGGGTCTTTGGGACCATGCACGATCAGATCGAGCGCGACCTCGCTGCCTTGAATCGCCGCGGCTTTGAGCTGAACGCGATCACCCAACGCGAACGATGCGACCGGCTTGGGCGTGCCGCGCTCATTGACGACCGCGTACAAATCGTGAAAGACGCCAGTGCCGCCGGTGTTCGTTGCGATTACGACTGCCGCGTCCGGCACTCCATCGCCATTCAAGTCGCCCGTCGCAAATACGTCGAGCATCTTCATCGTCGTTTTGGCGTTGGTCTTGGCTTGCTTTTCTTCGTACGCGCCATCAACTAATTTTGCTTTTTTGTTCGCGGGATACTCGCTTGGGTACTCGGCATTTTTGAGGACGTTCAACGACAATGGCACTGGTGTGGGCGTCGCCGTCGGGGTGATGGTCGGCGGTAGCGGCGTTGCCGTCGGAGCGAAGGTGGGCAACGCGGTTGGCGAAGCAAGTGGCTTTGGCGTCGGGGTTGGCGATCCACACGCCACGGCGATGAGCGCGAGCGATGCGAGCGCAAGTAAAACCAAGACGCGGGTTTTCATCAATTAGCTCCTTGAATTTTAATTCCAATAAAATCGAACCGCAGAGTGATCTCGGGACACCGACACGTGCGATGGCTTCGGCGTTCCGCTTCTCTGCGGGCTGAGCAGCGCGCTGAATTGGAGCGCGGCAAAAACTATAACACAATTTTTGAAATAGCACAAAAATTAGTCGAGGCGCCGGGTCAGCCCTTGTCCAACTCCTCCCAGTCTTCCTCCGTGAAATCGGCGAACGGATCGTTTTCCTCTTCAAACGTGCGACGCGAGGCGGGCGTGGTTTTTTGCGCGCGTGGCAGCGATTCATTCGTGTCGGGCGCGCGCACCGAACGACCTTTCGTCGGACCTTCGTCCGGTCCCACAAATCCTTTTTCTTCGAGCAGTTCCATCAAGCGCGCGGCGCGCGAATAGCCGATACGTAGTTTGCGCTGCAATAACGAAATGGACGCGCGATTATTTTGTTGTAACACGTCCATCGCCTGCGGCAACAAATCGTCATCGCCGGAGGGCGTCTTTGGTTTGGGCGCGACCTCGCCCCACAACGTGACCTGCTCGTACCCTTCACTGGGAGTAGTCGTTGGCGATGTCGGCAACGGCGGCGGCGTGAAATCCTTCCAAAAGGAAACTAATTTTTCGAGTTCGCGGTCGGAGACAAAGCATCCTTGCAAGCGCACCAACTTGGACGAGTCGCTCGCCATGTACAACATATCGCCGCGACCCAGTAATTTTTCCGCGCCGGGCGTGTCGAGCACGACGCGCGAATCAATCTGGCTCGTCACCGCGAACGAAATACGCGAGGGAAAGTTCGCCTTGATCAACCCGGTCACCACGTCCACCGATGGACGTTGCGTCGCGAGAATCAAGTGAATGCCCGTCGCGCGCGCCATCTGCGCGAGCCGCGTGATCGTGTGCTCGACTTGATCGGGAGCGACCATCATCAAGTCCGCGAGCTCGTCCACGATGACGATGAGGAACGGCAGTTTTTCTTCGTCTGGTTTGCCTTCGACAATCTGATTATAAATTTCGATGTTGCGCGCGCCTCTGCTCTGGAACAACTTGAAGCGACGATCCATTTCCTTGACGGTGTTTTCGAGCGCGGCAACCGCTTGATCCATCTCGACGACGACCGGCAAGAGCAGATGCGGAATGCCGTTAAAGTTCACCAACTCGACGCGCTTGGGGTCTACCATCACAAAGCGCACATCGGCAGGCGTGGTCGTGCACAGCAACCCGGCGATGACCGCGTTTACACAAACGGATTTACCGGAACCGGTCGCGCCGGCGATGAGCAAGTGTGGCATGGATTCGAGATTCGCGCACACTGGTTGTCCCGCCACATCTTGACCCAGCGCGATCCGCAACTTGGTTTTCTTTTCGAGATTCTTGAACACGTCCGATTCCATCACGCCGCGCAAACTGACGCGCGCAATCTGCGAGTTCGGCACTTCGATGCCGACGACGCTGCGACCTGGCACCGGCGCTTCGATGCGAATCGGCGCGGCGGCAAGTGCGAGTTCGAGATCGTGTTGCAACGCGCTGATGCGACTGACCTTGACCTTGACGCGATGCACTTTGCCGTCCACACCTTTTTGCTCGACGAATCCTGGCTCGACGCCGAACTGTGTGATCGTCGGACCCTGGTTCACTTCAATCACTTTGGCGGGCACGCCGAAATGTTGCAAGGTCTCTTCGATGCGATGCACGCGTTCGCGAATCTCGTGCTGGTTCATGTCGGACTCGATGCTCTCTTCGAGCATCCCGCTCCACTCCGGCAAACGCCACTCGCGTTGAATGATCGGCGTGGGCGCGTCGGACGCGGCAATCGCGGGTGGAACCGGTTCGGCAGGCGCGTTGCCGCCAATGATGCGCGCGGCGACGGGACCGCGCGGCGGCGCGGGCGGCTCGACCGGCGCGGGTGATTCGCGTCGCGGTTCCAGGTCGCGCGGCGTGACAAACGGCGCGGAGGGACGCGGGCGCGGACTGATCGTCGGGAGCGGCGGTTGCGTCGCTCGCGGTTCCGCCGGTCTGCGACTCAACTCTTGCGGCAAATGGGGAATGATGCGCGCGACGTACAAAATGCGGCGACCCAGTTCGGGGAGCGAAATGTTAAAAAGGAGAATCAGCGCCACGCCGATAGACGCGGTCATTGCCAACGCCGCGCCAATCGCGCCGAGCGCGGAGATGAGGAGCGACGCAATCGTCCAGCCAAGCATTCCGCCGCCGGCAAACGCGCGCGGCTCTTTCATCGGATTGTCGAACGCGACCGCCCAATGCAATACCGCGAGCACGAACACGTAAAGCACGCCCACGCCCAGCGGACGTTCCCAGCCGATATTCCAGGTATGATCAATCGCGTCGAGAAACATCCAGATGCTTAACGCGATCAAAATGAACGGCGTAAAGTACACGCCCCAGCCGAGCAGAGTCCGCAAGGTGCCAACCCACAACTCGACCAGGAATCCACCGCTCAAGTTCAGCGCGCCGGCGAACGTGAGCAACGCGAGGATGAACACGCCAATCGCGCCAATCTCTTCCCAACGATCGGCGTCGAGACGAAAGACGGGCTTGGGTGGTTTCGGTTCTTCTTTTGTTTTTGCGCGTGCAGATTTTTTCTCAGCCATGATGGAACATTTGTATTATACAACAAAATTCGGAAAAGAGGTAGAGAGTACGCGGAAAATCTTACCACAGAGATCACAGAGGACACCGAGTTTTTATTTTCTCTGTGTGCTCTGTGATCTCCGTGGTGAATCATTTGAAATCTGCAATGCCATCCACGATGGGATAGGCGCGTCCGCACGCGCGGCAGGTGAGCGCGTCGCGTGTTTCTGCAAGGTTGGTCGCGTGACACGCGACGCAACGCCACAACCCAGGATTGAGTGCGGGCGACCCAGGTTTGCGCGATTCCGCGCGGAGAAAAATACTGGGCGCAAGTTGGAGCCGTGCGAGGGGGACTTGGAGCGCGCCATCGAGCCAAGCCAGGAGGCGCGCGGGGACGAGCCGTTTGAGCGCAGGGACACGCAACATGGAAACCGCGCGTTGGTCGCGCGCGATAAAATTCACCGCGCGTAAATGCTCGACGATGTAGCGCGGATGAAAATCAAAGTTGAGTTTGACGAACTCGTATGGCTCAAGCGCGAATGGATTCGGCGCGCGACGTGTGAGCGCGTAACGTAGTAGCGTCTTCAGATGGCGTTTGTTCGCGTGTTCTAGAACATACGTTCCATTCGGTCGCACTGCACGCGCGATTTCACTGAACGCGCGCGGCACATCCACGACGTGATGCAACACGCGAATCGTCAGCGCGGTGTCGAGCGCGTTATCTGCGAACGGCAAGTTGTAGAGATCGGCGGCGACGAAAATAAAGCGCGATGCGTGATGCGTAAATCGTGAATCCTGGGTCAATCGTTCGCGCGCTTGCTGCAACATCGTGCGCGCGTAATCCATCAGGATGATTTGATCGTACCCGAGATAATAATCGGCGAGCCGACCGAACCCCGCGCCAATTTCGCAGAGCCGCGTGCCGCGCGGCGGCAACAGCGCGCGTAGAGCGATGCGTTCGGCGAGGTCTTCGTAATCGCGCCCGCGCCAGAACTCGGTGCGCCAGGGAGAGTTTTCGTAGGAACAAATCGGAGTCGTCACAGCGTCGTCAACAATCCTTTCGCTTCCGCATCACCCAGTTCGCTTGCCTTTTGCAGATCGCGCCGCGCCGCAACCAAGTCGCCTTTTACCTTGTAGCTTTTTCCGCGCTCGCGATGGTACGCGGCGACCTGGGGATCGAATTGAATCGCGTGACTAAAATCATCGCGCGCACGTGTCGCGTCGCCTTGATCGCGGTAAACGAGACCGCGCACAAAATATGCGGCAGCATACTTGGCGTCGAGTTCAAGCGCGCGCGAACAGTCCGCGATAGCGCGCGGGTAATCTGTCTTGCGATAGTGAACGCGCCCGCGGCACTGAAAGTACGTCGCCAGATTCTTCGGCTTGAGCTGAATACCTTGATCCAAATCCGCCAACGCGCGGTCGAAATTTTTCTGGTCCTCGTAGCAAAACGAACGCGAAAGATAATACGACGCGTGTTTGGGATCCATCTTGATCGCGCGATCAAAATCGGCGAGGGCGTGGTCGTACTCGTTTTTCGCGTAATAACTCATGCCACGTCCCGCGAGCATGTCGGCGTTCGATTCCATCTGCAAGCCGCGCGTAAAGTACGCAATCGCCAAATCGTACTTGCCTTGATTGTAATAATCCCAGCCCGTCGCCTGGAACTCGGCTACGTTCATCGTACCCAAGTGCCCGGCTTCCCAACCATCTGCCAACGCCTTTTTCCAATCCCCGGCGTTGCGATACGCCTTGCCGCGCGCCTGATAAAATTCAGAATGCGTTGGATCGAGTTCAATCGCGCGAGTGTGATCGGCAATCGCGCGTGCGTAATCGCCCGTGCCACTGGAAAAGCGTTGATTGTTTTGGCACACGCCGCGATTGTTGTAGTACAACGCGTTGCTGGGATCGAGTTCAATTGCGCGATTGAAATCGTTCAGCGCCGCGTCGTAATCGGGGTTCTTACCGTTGGTGTTTTTGATCGCGCGTTCGTGATACGCCAGCGCGATCCTGGTTTTGAGTTTCGGGTCGTCGTCGTACGCGAGAAATTTTTCTCCCAGCGAAACCACATAGTTCCATTCCTGGTTCTTCTCCGCCGTTTCCAGATCGGCGCGCAATTTCGCGCGAACCTCATCCAGTCGTGCGACCGGCTCGCTTCGCGTGGTCTTCTTGGCGATTGGCGGTTTGACTTTGCGCGTCGGTTTGCGCTCGACCGGTTTCTTTGCAGTCCGGGGTTTTGCCTTCGGGGCTGGCTCGACAATCGAAGCCGCTTCGGTCCCGCGCAAGACATTGAGACCGGCGAGCAAGTCCTTGAACGCGTCGGGGTAACGATTGAAAAAGGAAATGTAGAGGAGCGGTTTGAGGAGCGGAGGCAAATTCTTGGCGCAATCTTCGGCGAGAACTGGAATGAGCAACGGTCGTCCGCCGCGCCCGGCTTCGCCGCTGAGCATGAGCGCGGCGTTAATTTCGCGCTCGCACCATTTCGATTTGAGTGACGCGGACGAGAGAATGGGGATGTACACGTCGCACGTTTCCAAGCCGCGATTGATCTGGGCGGGGATGTTGTCGCCGGGCTTGACCGAGTACACGTCGAGGAAACCATCGAAGCCATGCGCGCGTAAATCGCGCGTGAGTTTGAGCGTAAATTCGTTATCGTGCCACGAATGGGTGATGAAAAAACGGACTGGCTGTTGTTCTGCCATAGAACCGCCTTTATATTTATGTAAATGTTTCACGTGCAACGTATACCACAATCGGGCTTGTTTTCCCGTGCGGTTGTGGACACAAGTACATTCTTATGTGTCACGTGAAACATAACCGGTGACGCACCACAATTGCCCGATACGTTCCATCTCATACCGCCCAAATCCGGCACCCTTCATCAACTCATCCACGCGTGCGCGGCTGTAAAAGTACACCGGCACCCGCTTGAGCGCGAGCCGCACTTTGCGAACCGGCGCGCGCCACGTCTCCAACATCGGCAAAGTCACAATCGCGCGGTCGGTCGCAACCTGGCGCATCTTGGCGAGTACCGGCAACGCATCGCGAATGTAATCGAACAAGCCGATGCCAATCACCACGTCGAATTTTTCGCGCGGCGCGTACGCGAGGAGATCGCTGTGCGCCCATTCGCACCGATCACTGACACCCAGGGTTTGCGCGCGTTCGCGGCACACATCGAGCATGTTCGCCGCGATGTCAATCCCGACGACGCGCACCGCACCGCGCCTTGCATATTCGAGCGCGTAGCGTCCAGTGCCGCAACCCACTTCGAGAAACGCGCGCCCGGCAATCGGCTCGCTGTGCGCCATCGTGTAATCGAACCGCGCGTACATATCCCAGCGAAACGTCGCGTCCACCCAATTATCGAATTTGCTCTTGCGATGCGAGTAGATCGAATCGAAATCCGTGACCGTGCGGTCCCAGTATTTTTTTTGCGTCTCCAGTTCCTGGCTCATAGAATCCTTTATGGGACGCGGACGAGCGCGGACGAGCGCGGATAAAAAATAAAATCCGCGTTAGTCCGCGTTAGTCCGCGTCCCATTCAAAATTTCCTTAATCGGCGCGAACTCGAACTCGGACAGCAATCGGTCGAGCCGCCGTGCAGTCTGATCGAGGTTGAAATAGTGGCGGAACGCTTTCGAGCGTGACAGGTTTCGGCGCGGCTGGTCGGGGTCGAACTCCCAGGGGTGCAGGTAGAAAATTACCGGGCGTCCAGCGCGATTGACCTGGCGCATCAAGTACGTCGTCAGCGCGTACGGGAACACGCGAAAATAGCCGCCGCCACTGCACGGCACGCGCTTGCCCGCGATCTCCGCGACGCTCATCGGGACCTCGGTCAGCGCACCGCGTTGGTGAATCACGAGCGGCGCGTCGCCGATGCCGTAATCGGGATGACCGCTGATCGGAAAGATGGACGAGTCGTACGCGATGCCGAGCTTGGCAAGAATGTCGAGTGCCCACAGCGTTTTGCGCGTGATCGTGAACGACGGCGCGCGATAACCGATGATTTTTTGCGAAACGCACGCGCGCGTCACGCGCAATGCGTTCGCCAAGTCCTGCTCGAACGCGTCCGGCGTCATCTCGGTCAGCAGCGTGTGCGAGTACCCGTGCGTCGCGATTTCGTGTTCCGCCGATTCGATTTCGCGCAGGAGGTCGGGCACGCGCGCGGCGACCCAGCCGAGCACAAAGAACGTCGCGCGCGTGTTGTGCTTGGCGAGCACGTCGAGTACGCGCCGCGTATTCGCGACAACGCGCAATTCTTGTTTGTCCCAATCTTCGATCTTGATATTCAGGTTGTACGCGCAAAACCAATCTTCGAGGTCAATGCTGATCGCGTTCTTCATTCGCGCGAATTTCCTTCCATTTTTCCGGCTCGACACGCACACCCAGCCCGTCGGCGATGCGATTCACATACGCAAAATAACCCACGATCTGTGCGATGTCGAGGATATCCGTGTCGGTAAATCCCACGTCGCGCAGGGCTTGGACATCATTCTCAACCATTGCCCAGGGTTCGCGTGTAAGTTTTGTCGAATAATCAAGCATCGCGCGGTCGCGCGGCGATAAAGGCGCAGTGCGATAATCGTCTTTGAGTTGTGCGACGAGTTTGGGTTTGTGCGTGAGGCGGCGAAGACCTTCGCCGTGATGCACGGTTCAGTACTCGCAATGATTGAGCGCGGAAACGACCGTGCCGATCATTTCGCGCTGAATGCGCGACAGTCCCGACTTGCCGTACATCAATGTCCGATAAACCACGAGATGCGCGTTGAGCGACGCTGGATTCAGGGAGTGAACCTTGAGGATGTGATCAATACCCCAACCTGATGTTTCCCGTTTGTACATCTCGGCGAGTTCGCCGCGCGCATCCGCCTCGTCAATCATCTGAATCCACGCCATCACAAAACCTCACTTGGAAATAACCTTCATCTCCTCGCGCACACGCGCGTACAACTCTTCCGCGCGCAACTGCTTGAGCGTGTAACACGGTCCGCCGAGGTCGTCGGCGAGCGTCGCGGCAAGCCCACGATCAAACGCTTCGTGCTCGGTGTTGATGACGACCGAACGTAAGTCTGCTTTCTTGAGCATCGTCGCGACGCGATGCGCTTCCTCTTGCGGCGGCAGATCCGTCATCGAAACATTGCCCGCGCCATCGGTCACGATAATCATCAACGGCATCACTTCGCGATCTTTCGCGCGCTCCCGCACGAGGACTTGGTGCGCGAGCAACAAGCCCGCGCTCAACGGCGTCTTGCCGCCGACCGGAATATCTTTCAATGCTTTCTCGGCGAGATCAACCGACGAGGTGGGCGGCAGGACGAGTCGCGCATCTTCTTTCTGAAACACGACCAAGCCAACGCGATCGCGTTTTTGGTACGCGTCAATCAGCAAGGACATGATCGCACCCTTAGTCGCGATCATGCGCTCCGCCGCCGCCATAGACCAGGACGCGTCCACGACGAACAAGATCAAATTCGCGGCGCGGCGCACGCGCACTTTGCGCATCAAGTCCTGGGATTCAATCGCGATCGCGGTGTTCTTTTTCACGCGGCGAATTTGAAACGGTGCGGCTTGGCGAAACGTCGCGTCGAACGCGAGGTCTGTTTTCGTGCCGGTCATCGGTCGCGCGGAAATGTAACGCCCGCGCTTGCGCTCGGTGCGCGTGCGCGAGCGTTTACCCGCGACCTTGCGCGGGAGTTTGTCGAGGGGAGTTTGGAGTTTCTTGGGGCGAAACGCTTTGCCGATGTCGGTGTGATGATCGGCGGGGCGCGGCGTCGGTTTGCCCGGCTCGTGCCCCTGTCCTTGCACCGATTGTTCGCTCGGCTCGGGCGGCGGCGAGTCCGCCGATTGCTCACCGGCTACGCTGGCTTTTTTTTTACATCACGCGCTTGGTCGCTCTTTTGCGCTTGATTCGCCAGACCTTGCTTGGATTGATCGAGCCGTTTTTCGAGTTGCTCCATTCGCAACTCGACTTCTTGGAACGCGCGCCGTTTCATGCGATGCGGCAACGCGAGTTCCGCCGCGAGCAAAATATCTTCTTCGTTGATTTGATCGCGTCCAATGAACGCGGCGTGTGCGCGCGCGGATTTTAGAATCACGAGGTCGGCGCGGTGCCCGTCCACTTCCAAGCCGGCGGAGAGTTCGGCAATCGCGTACAAATCGGGTTGCGAATGTTTGACCGAAGGAAGTGTGTGCCGCGCCGTGTCAATTTCCTTCGAGAGTTTTTCTTCGGCGACGCACCACTCGTTGCAAAAGCCAACGGGGTCGGTTTCGAACGCGAGGCGGCGCTCGATAATTTCGACGCGCGCGTCCGCGTCGCTGATGCCTTTGATTTCGACGGACAAGCCAAAGCGGTCGAGCAACTGCGGACGCAGTTCGCCTTCTTCCGGATTCATCGTACCGACGAGAACGAATTGCGCGGGATGTTGAAACGAAATACCTTCGCGCTCGACGACGTTCACGCCCATCGCCGCGCTGTCGAGCAACAGGTCAACGACGTGATCGTCGAGCAAGTTCACTTCGTCCACGTACAAAATTCCGCGATTCGCGTTGGCGAGCACACCTGGCTCGAATTTCTTTTCGCCTTTTTTGATCGCGGTCTCGATGTCGAGCGTACCGACGACGCGGTCTTCGGTCGCGCTAACCGGCAAGTCCACGAGACGCACGCGTCGTTTCGCGATGGGCAGCTCTTCGCCGCGCGCGACGCGTTCGCGACAATTATCGCACAAGCGATCGTGTTCGTACGGATTGCAACTGAACGGACAATCCGCGACGACGCTGATTTGTGGGAGCAACGCGGCGAGGGCGCGCACCGCGGTGGATTTCGCGGTGCCGCGTTCGCCGCGCACGAGCACGCCGCCGATCAACGGATTGATCGCGTTGAGCACGAGTGCGCGTTTCATTTTATCTTGGTTGACGATGGCAGTGAAAGGAAAAATCGGTTGAGCCATTTTATATCTCGCAATAAGATCGCATCGTTGCGTCGCGTGTATTATATGCCAATCGTATCATCGCGCAAACGCGTTTTATAAAACGCGTAGGGGCGAGGTCACCTCGCCCCTACGTAATTCAACAAGAACATTTGTTCTTTTGATTTCTTACCGCATCGCCGCACGCCGCGCCGCGCGTTCAACCTCGCTCTTGCACTTGATGCACAGTGTTGTCTCCGGCATCGCGGCGAGACGCGCCGGATCAATCGCGTTGCCGCAGCGTTCGCAGATACCGTACTTGCCCTTTTTCGCGTTCTGCAACACGCGATCAATCTCTTCGATTTTCTGTTCAAGATGTTTCACGAGCGCGAGATTCTTTTCGCGTTCGTACACCGCGAGGTCCACTTCATCGCCCGTTGACTCGGGTTCAGTTTTGAGATACTCGCGGAGACGATTTAATTCCTCACGAACCAGTGCGCGCTCCTTCTCTAGCTTTTTGCGTTCGATATCGTTCATGTGGTTTCGCTTGACCATGTCGGTTGCCCCTCACAATAAAGGTGGGATACGGAAATTGGCGCATTTTATAACACAACTTGCGACGCGCGTCAAAAGCAAAAACACACGCGGCGAGACTGCATCCCGGCGCGTGTATTTTTCGCGTACGGATAACCCAAACAAAGATCGGACGATCAACCACAGATGAACACGGATAAACGCGGATAGAAATAATCTGTGTTCACCTGTGTTTATCTGTGGTTCATGTAAGGTTACGAGCAGACACTAAAAACTTTGCCCAGACTTTTCCTATCAGGCATAAAGAACTCAAATCTGTACCGTTTGACGATTCCCCAGAATTCGCATATACTTGCGCGCGATGACGGGGCGTGGCGCAGTTGGTAGCGCGCATCGTTTGGGACGATGAGGCCGTTGGTTCAAGTCCAATCGCCCCGACAGACCATGCGGGAGTAATTCAATGGCAGAATGCCACCCTTCCAAGGTGGACGTTGCGAGTTCGAACCTCGTCTCCCGCTCTTTCAAACGACGGAGGACGGATGACGAATGACGGATCGCTTCCGTCCTCCGTCGTTCGTCTTCCGTCTTGCTTGGGGGCCCGTAGCTCAAGGGCAGAGCAGCTCCCTCATACAAAGTGTGCGTCGCTTGAGAAATCTTGCGAATGTTAGTGGCCAAATTCGGGGAAACCTAAAAGTGAAGACTCATGGTCATCCCGAGCCAAGCCGACCACAAGTCGGAAGGTGTAGAGACTAGACGGTCACCACCTAAAACGCGCAAGCGTCATGGCGAAGGTATAGTCCAGGGAGCCGGGAAACCGACACAAACCAGAAGGAGTTGGTTGCTGGTTCGAATCCAGCCGGGCCCATCGTGACAAGAAAAAGGGAGCCGCGTTCGTAGCGCTCCCGTTTTCTTATCGTAGTTTCAACTGTTCTGATTTCAACAAGCCATGATCAAACTCCCAATGACAGTTGGGACACAACGCGACCAGATTGTCCAGTGAGTTGATCACAGAAATCGGTGTATGTTCCGAAAATTCCTGGATAGATTTGATGTGACAGATTTCGATATGTTTTGAGTATCCACAAACGACGCACTGGCTTGGGCGATCCGACGTGTAATATGCTTTACGCGCAAGTTGACGAATCCGGGCATGGAAGTCCAAGGAAGATCGCACAAATCCGAATGTTCGTTTACTCCAATCTACTCCATTCTTGGGACTGCAATCCTCACAAAACTTGCGCCGGTACTCTGCCACACCACCGCATTTTTCACACCGGAATTGTTTCCGATCGCGTTTAGGAAACTGTTTGTTGTTGTACTGAGCAGCACAAGATCGGCTACAAAATTTCGGGTTCGCTGTTTCAACACCACAATTGAGGCAAATCATCGTGTTTCCTTATTGTCTCTAATAGAGACAATGATAACACATCTCGAAGAAATGTCAATCGTTTACTTGAATGAAGACAAAAAGATTCGGTGGAAAATTACGTATTTTGCGTACACAACGCAAAATGACATTGCAAGAACTGGCTGCTGCACTGGGTTACACGACTCACAGTTATCTTTCCGAGATAGAGGTTGGCAAGAAACAGCCCACTGTCAATCTTGTGCTTGACATTGCAGAATTATTTCAAGTATCCACCGACGAGCTTCTAAAAGATAACCTAGAACCAAAACTTCGCAAAATTAAGAAATAAACAATCCCGGAAGGGATTATTCCTTTTGGAGCTGAAACATGACAGATTTTCTTGGTCAACTCACTACTGCTCTGCCGAATTATCTGCGCGATCTCGAAACGCTCGTCAACACCGATTGCGGCACGCACAACAAAGCCGGCGTGGACGCGATTGCGCGCGTCGTACACGAACGCGTGCGCGAGTTTGGCGCAGAGGTCGTCGAATTTCCGCAACCGCAGTACGGCGATTGTCTCTACGCGCGCTGGCGCGGCAAGGGCAACGCGCGGATCGTAATGATCGGACACATGGACACGGTGTACTCGGATGGCAAGACCAACGAGTTTCCATTTCGCCGCGTCGCCGGCAAAGCCCTGGGTTGCGGCGTGATTGACATGAAGTCTGGCTTGCTCAACGGCATCTATGCCGCGCACGCTATCGCGCAATCGGGATTCGAGAACTTTGGCGAGATCGGATTTTTCTTCAACAGCGAAGAAGAAGTCGGCTCGCCAGTGTCGAAAGAGTTGTACGCGCCAATCGTGCGCGGCGCAACTGCCGCGCTCGTTCTCGAAGGCGCACGCGAGAGCGGCGCGATTGTCAGCGCGCGTAAAGGTGTTGGTACGTACTGGGTCAAAGTGCGTGGCAAACCCGCGCACGCCGGCGTCGAACCGCAAAAAGGCGCGAATGCGATTTACACACTCGCCGAGCACATCGGCGCGCTGAAAAAACTCAATGGCTTGCTCCCAGACCTGACCGTGAACGTCGGCGTGATTCGCGGCGGCACGCGACCGAACGTCGTCGCGGAAACGGCGGAGGCGGAGATTGACGTGCGCTTTCCACGCACCTCCGACGTCGCGCCGTTCGAACAAGCGGTACGAGAAATCACCGCGCGCGAAATCGTCCCTGGGACGACGACCGAATTGAGCGGCGGACTCGCCAATCCGCCGATGGAGAAAACGGACGCGACCGCACACTTGGTCGCGCTCGCCAAAAACGCGGCGCACGACCTGGGATTCCAAATCGAAGACGTGATGACCGGCGGCGGATCGGACGGAAACTTTACCGCGTCATTCGGAACGCCGACACTCGACGGGCTGGGACCGCAAGGCGGCAATGGGCACAACGCGATGGAGGAGTACTTGCGTGTGGATTCTATCGTGCCGCGCGCGGCAATGCTCGCGAAATTGATCGTCGCGATTGCGAGTGAAAAATAAATTAGCCAAATCCACAACGCGTTTGCAATTAGAACAAATGTGTGGTATACTCTCGCCAACGATTTAACTTTACCCCGGTCAGTGTTTTGCATCCTAAGGAGGAAAAATGTATCAGAAGATTGTTCTGGTCGGGAATTTGGGGAATGACCCGGAAATGCGCTATACGCCCCAGGGCACTCCCGTTACCCGATTGTCCGTCGCAACGAGTCGCAAGTACAACACGGCGGATGGACAGCAAAAAGAAGAAACCGCGTGGTTTCGCGTCTCGGTGTTCGGCAAGCAAGCCGAAGCCTGTAACCAGTACTTGAGCAAGGGTCGTCAAGTTTTGGTCGAAGGGCACCTGACTGCCGACGAAAATGGCGGTCCGCGATTGTGGACCGGACAAGACGGTAAACCGCGCGCTTCGTTTGAAGTGTTCGCGGAGACCGTCCGCTTCCTTGGTAGTAAACGCGAGGGTGGCGCACCCGCCAGCACCGGTAGCACCGAAGTCGTCGCTCCCGAACCTGCCGCTGGCGAAGACTTGCCGTTCTAACCCGACCACAAAGATAATCACGAGTCGCTTGAAAAACCAAGCGACTCGTTTTTTTTCGCGTTACAACTTGTAGCCGAATTTTCGCAACAAGCTCTTGCGCCACTCGATGCCCGACGCGTCTTCGATGCCTTTTGATTTCACGCCATCAATCACACCGAGAATGCCGCGTCCCAGTTCCGTCTCCGCGAGAATGACCTCGACGGGATTCGCCGTCGCGCAAAAAATGTTGACGACCTCCGGCACGTTTTTGATCGCGTGCAAAACGTTGATCGGGAAAAAACCCGCGCCGAGAAACACGATGAACGAATGTCCCGCGCTCAACGCGAACGCGTTCTGCTTGGCAAGCTCGACGAGCGCAGGATCGTTGCCGCTCGCGCGCACGAGCGCGTGACCGGATGCCTCGCAAAACGCCAGACCGAACTTGATGCCCGGCACCGCCGTCACCAGCGCCTCGTGCATGTCCTCGACGGTCTTGATAAAGTGCGTTTGTCCGAGAATGAAATTCAACTCGCTCGGATTTTCAATTCGTACGCTCTTGAGTTCCATTCGCTCCTCCCGGATAACCTTGCGAAGGTTACAAAACTTTCGCAAGGTCGGCAATTACGGAATCACGCGCCGCGTCCATTCCATCGGGTCAACGTACTCGCCGTTGACCCACATACTCCAATGCAAATGCGGACCCGTCGAAAGTCCGGTGCTGCCGGCTTTGCCAATCAGCGCGCCAGCATTGACGAGTTGTCCCACCTTGACCGCGATTTCGGACATGTGATAGTACGCGCTGAACACGCCGAGACCATGATCTACGACGACCATGTTGCCGCGCACCTGGGTCAGTGCGGCGAACACAACCTTGCCGCGCGCATCCGAATAAATCGGATCGCCGAGCGACATCCGGAAATCCGTGCCTTCGTGTCCGCACGCACTCACGGGTCCGCCGTTGTACGAACGGCGTGTGCCAAAGTTTTCGGTGATCGCGGTGTACACCGGTTGGCGAAACGCGCCGCGCCACAAACGCGTCGGCGTGTGCTGATTGATGATCGTCGCGAGATCCGCCGCTTCGCGATTGACGAGCGTGGTGTTTTGCAAAATGCTCACGCCAGTCGGCGGCAACGTAATCGCGTTCACCGGAAACGCGGTCGCCGCGACATTGAGTTTGAGATTGTCGGTCGTCGGCTTGTTGTTCGCATCGGTCGTGACAATCGTTAGCGGCGCCTCGCCAAGTTTCGCGCAACGCGAAATGCCGAGCAATGCGTAATAATATCCGCCCGCGCGCGTAAATTTGAGCGGCTTGCTGTTCAACAGCCCGGTCGCGACGGTCAGGTCGGGACGCTCGACTTGAATCACAATCGTGCCGCCTTGCCGCGCGTGGAGCGGGTCCATCATCAGCCCTGGCTTGACGAGCGCAGGGTCGCTGGGAATCGCGATGCCTTGTCCTTCAGCAAGTAGATTCGGATTCGGAATGCCGTTCAGTTCGGCGAGCGCGCGTAGCCCGGTGCCGTAGCGCGACGCAATGCGCGCGAGTGTGTCGCCGGGCTGAACCGTGTACGAAATCGTGTTCGTCGCGGCAATCACCGCGGACGCGGGGCTATCGCTCGCGGGGATGAGCAATTTTTGTCCAACGACGATGATATCATTGTTGCCGAGTCCATTGAGTTTCTTGATTTCGGCAATCGAGGTTTTGAATTTGAGCGCGATCGCAAAGAGCGTGTCGCCACTTTGTACCACGTAGGTTTCTGGTCCGGCAGACGGCGGCGCGGCATCAACCTGTGCGGGTATGCCAAGAAAAACGAACGCGCTCAACACGAGGAGCGCAAACAGCCGTACATTCAAACGCATTCAACTTTCCTTTCGTCAACATTATAGCATCGTTTGAGCGCGGCGTAAAACAAAAATCCACGAAGAACACCTGGGTGTCTTTCGTGGAATGAAATAAAATCTATGTAATCAGTGAAATCAGTGGTTCTATTCCCGCTTGAATCGGTTCACACAACTGTGCGCCACTCGTCGTAGCGTTTATCAATCCCGCGCACGAGATCGTGGTACAACGATTCGACGCGCTGTGTAATCGAACCGATACCGCCATCGCCAAGCATGAAACGATCCACCGAGGCGATCGGCGTGATCTCCATGCCGGTGCCGCACAAGAACGCTTCGTCCGCGATGTACAATTCGGTGCGATCCAATTCGCGCTCGATCACCTCGATGTTCAACACGTCGTGACACAGTTGAATCAAGGTCGCGCGCGTGATACTTTCGAGAATGCCGCTCGTCACCGTTGGCGTGATGAGTTTTCCGTCGCGCACGATCATCAAACACGCGCCCGGCGCTTCGGCGACTTTGCCGTTCGGATTCAGAAACAAGGCGACATCGTAACCATTGCGCTTGGCTTCTTCCGATGCGTATCGCGAATTGAGATAGTTCGATGATGCTTTGATGCGCGGTGGCATCACATTGTCCGTGATGCGCGCCCATGAACTGACGCACGCGTGCGACACCTTGCCGCTCTTGAGTCGCGTTGCCCAGGCTTGATTCGTAACGACGATGCGGGGCACGTCGGATGCGGCAACGCTGAACGTCAGTCCTTCGGTGAACGCGAACGGGCGAATATAAATGTCGCCCGCGATTTGATTCGCGCGGAGTAAATCCAGGACACCGCGGCTCACCTCGCTCGCCGCGAGCGCGGGCTTCATCCGCACCAAGCGCGCCGATTGCATCAAGCGTCGCGTGTGCGCATCGAGTTGAAAGACGTACGTCTTGTGCTCCGCCTCGTTCCAGTACCCGCGAATTCCTTCGTAGATGAGCGACACCGTCGCGATGCCCATTTGCGTAATGTGCACCGTGGCGTCATTCCACGGTACGAGTTTGCCATCTACCCACACAAACCTGGGATTGTCTGCCACGTTGCCTCCTCACCCGGACAGTCTAAAATCCAAAGTCATTTTGGACGCGGATGAACGCGGATTTTCGCGGATAGAAAAAATCCGCGTTCATCCGCGTCCAAAGAAATCTTTCCTGTTAGTCAATACCTTCGCCAATTTATTCCTTCATCCGCGAATCTCGCGAATCTTCGCTAATTTTGTTTTTTATTCGCGTGATTCGCGTGATTCGCGGATCAATTTATTATTTTGGCGAAGGTGTTGTTTAGTGCAACCGCTGTTATTTCAACACCGCGCGGCGCACGAGATCGAGCGCGCGGATGATGATCCACGCTTGCGCCTGATCGCTGATGCCGCCGACGGTGAACTCGCGTCGGGTCGTCTCGCGTGCGGTCGCCACCGCCATCGCCGTTTTGCCGGTTTCGGGACCGTACATATTTTCCGCCGAGCCGGTCGTGCCGAGCACGGCAATCGCGACATCCGCGCCGGTCACGTTGCGAAATTGCTCCGCAATCGTCGCCGCGTTCTGCTCGGTCAGTTCGGTCACGTTGTCGAGCAGCATGGCTGATTTCAAAATGCGCGCGCCTTCGGGACGCGCGCGCAATCGTTCCGCGATTTTCCCAGCCGTGTTCGTTTCGGCAATCGAGACGCGCCAATTTTTCGCCGCGAGCAAACGGGCGACCACTTCCTCGACCGTTTCTTCGCCAATGCCATAGATCGCGTCGCCGACGCGTTCGCGCACCTGGGTTTCCATTTCCTTGATCATCTTTTCCGCTTCGGCGCGCGTCGGCGCTTTGGCGGTGATGACGATGTCGGTTTGACCGGGATGCGCGCGCAGACCGACCGTCGGATTCGACATGGTTTCGAGATCCGCGATCTTGGAATCCACCAGACTCTCGCCCATCGCGCACGTCTTGAGCACGCGGCTGACGATGGTTTGCTCGCCGCCGGTTTTTTCGCGCAGCCACGGCAGCACGCGCGTTTCCATCAGATACTTCATTTCGCGCGGCACGCCGGGAAGCGAAATCACGAATCGTCCATTGATCTCGACAATGAAGCACGGCGCGGTGCCGACCGGATTTTCGACGGGGGTCGCGCCGCGCGGGATGTACGCTTGGCGCACATTGTTCTCACTCATCGTCGAACCCCACTTGCCGAAGCGCTCGCGAATTTGCGCGAGCAAATTTTCGTCGAGATACAATTCGCGTTCAGTCGCGCGCGCGACCGCTTCGCGCGTCATGTCGTCCACCGTCGGACCGAGACCGCCGGTCGTGATGACGACATCCGCGCGCGTGAGCGCGTGCTTGAGCGCGTCCACGATGCGCCCGACGTTATCGCCGACCGTCGTGCGAAAATAGATGTCTACGCCGACTTCGGCGAGACGCTCCGCGATCCACACCGCGTTCGTATCAGTGATTTCACCCAGCAATAATTCCGTGCCGATAGAAATAGTTTCTGCTTTCATTGATTCACCTCGTAGGGACGTTCAATTGAACGTCCCTACCGATTAGCGAAACAGATTGCTCAACAAGAAAATCGCGTTCGCCGGTCGTTCGGCGAGACGGCGCATCAAGTACGGGTACCAGTGCGAGCCGTACGGCACGTACACGCGCATCGTGTACCCCTCGCGCGCGAGTTGGCGTTGTAAATCGGAGCGAATGCCGTACAGCATCTGGAATTCAAAGTGGTCGCGCGGGACGTGATGCGCGGCGACAAACTCCTTTGCCCAGGTGATGATCTTTTCGTCGTGCGTCGCGAGCGCGAGATACGCGCCATGCGAATTGCCGTTCGCCCGCAAAAATAGTTCCGCGAGTTTGCGATAATTCGCGTCCACATCCTTTTTCTGCGGATACGCGATGTCTGCCGGCTCTTTGTACGCGCCTTTGCACAAGCGCACGTGCGCGCCCATTTCAAACAACGCGCGCATATCGGCTTCGCTGCGATACAAGTAACTTTGAATCACGATGCCGACGTTGGCGAACTCTTCGCGCAAGGTTTTGAACACGTTGAGCGTGACCTGGGTGTGCTTACCATCCTCCATGTCAATCGTGACGAGCGTGCCGATTTCTTGCGCGCGGCGAATAATCTGGCGCATGTGGTCGAGACACAAATCGGGGCTGAGGTCGAGACCCATCTGCGTCAACTTGACCGAGACGTGCGACGACAACTGGTTCGCGGCAAGCGCATCGAGCGCGCGCAGATAACCATCCTTTGCCGCGCGCGCTTCGCTTTTCTGGGTCACACTCTCGCCCAGTTGATCGAACGTGACGAGCATGTTTTGCGCGCCCAGTTTTCGGACGACGGCAAGCGCTTCGTCCAAGGTTTCCCCGGCGACGAATCGCCGCGAGACGCGGCGCGACAAGGGAAAGCCGACCACCCATTTGTGGATCAGCGCATTCGTGGACAAGGCGAGAAAGAGATCACGAAACAGAGACATCCAATCCTCCGAAACAATACCGCGCGAACGACGTTGTTCGCGCCAAACTTCAATCTGATAATATACCAATCGTCGCGCGTGTCAACTCGCCGCGCCCAAAAAAGACGCTTGAGGTTTTGAGAACCCCAAGCGTCTCGCGCATTATTTTTCCAGCAAGTACGGTACCAGCACCACCGCCACATTTGGATGGCGCTCGAACGAGTCGCGCAACCGCGAGGCGGTCCGATTGTGCAAAAATCCTTCCCACCACCGCGCGGTGATAAACTCGGGCAAGACAATCGTCACGAACGCATCTTCGCTTTGACTGTGAATCGCGTCAATGTACTTGAGTAATGGGCGCACGAACGCGCGATACGGCGAGTCGAGAATGATCAGCTTGGCGTCGGGCGCATACTTGGCGATTTTATGCTTGACTTTTTCGGCGCGTTCTTCGTTCGTCGAAACGTGGACGATGACCGGCTGGCGCGAGATCGTGCGCGCGAACGCGATCGCGCGCAACGACGCGTAATTCAAATCGTCAATCGGCACGAGTACCAATTGATTGATCGTCGCCGGCGGCAATTGGCTCGGCTCGATCCGCAATTGATCCGCGACGCGCACATAGTGGCGATGAATCATCTCTAGTCCGGCGACGACGAGTGGAATCAACAGGATGACGATCCACGCGCCTTCAGCGAACTTGGTGATTGCGACGATCACCAAAATGATCAGTGTCAATACCGCGCCCACGCTGTTGATCGCGAGACTCGTTTGCCAGTTTGCGCCGCGCGTGCGCCACCAATGCACGACCATGCCCGAGTTCGACAAGGCAAACGACAAGAACACGCCGACGGCGTACAAGTGAATCAAACTATCCACAGTGCCCTTGAAAACGACAACCAGGAACGCGGCAATTGTCCCCAATGCGAAAATGCCGGTCGAGAACGCGAGGCGATCTCCGCGAAACAAGAATTGATGCGGCATAAAATTATCGCGCGCGAGCACGGACGCGAGGCGCGGAAAATCGGCGAACGCAGTGTTCGCCGCGATCACGAGAATGCCCATCGTCGCAACTTGAAAGATATAGTAGAAAACGTTCGTGCCAAACACCGCGCGCGCGATCTGCGAAATGATCGTTTCTTCGCCCGGCACCAAACCCATGTGCGTCGCGAGGTACGACACGCCGAGAAAGAAAATTCCTAGCACTGTCGCCATCACCGTCAGCGTCGTCGCCGCGTTTTTCGATTCCGGTTTTTCGAATGCCGGCACGCCATTCGAAATCGCTTCCGTGCCGCTCATCGCCACCGCGCCGGCAGAAAACGCGCGCAGGATCAACCACAATGTGACCGGTTCTTTCACGGCGAGGATCGGCGGAGCTTCCGTTGGCGCTAAATTACCGGTGAGCGCCTTGACGATGCCGATGACCAACAGCATACTCAAACTGATGATGAACAAATAGGTCGGCACGGCAAAGATACTGCCCGATTCGCGAATGCCGCGCAGATTGCCCAGCGTAATCAAGCCGATAAAGAACAAACTCATCAATACGTTTAGATTGAAGAACGGCGGCAAGAGCGCTTCGATCAATTCGATTTGGTCGCCGTATCCAGAGGCAATCAGCGCGGACAACACCGCCGCCGAACCCGCCACGATCGAGACCGCGACCGTCAGCACGTAATCAATCATCAACGACGCCGCCGCAATCAAGCCCGGCAACTGACCCAGGTTTTCGCGGCTAACGTTGTACGAACCGCCGCCGTGCGGATACGCGTACACGGTTTGCCGGTACGAGAACGCGACAATCGAAAGAATGACCGCAATCGCGAACGCTGTGTAAAACGAAATGCCGAGCGCCGCGTTCCCCGCGGCGACCAGGACGATCAATGACGCCTCGGTCGCATACGCGGACGACGAAATCGCGTCCGAACCGAATACGGCGAGCGCCTTTAATTTGTTCAGACGTTGATGCGCTTCTTCGGAGGATTCGAGGCGCGCACCGACCAACACGCGCTTGAACGCGCGATATCCTTTTTCAAATCCGCTCGTCGGCACGTCCGATTCCGCCGTCGCCACAAAATGTCCCGGTCCCACGCGCCGAAACACGCGGTCGTGCGTCCGGACTTTGTGCACATACACATCGCCCGGTCGTTTGCCGTGTTTGATCTGCGTCACACTCAGGTCGGGATTGAGTTTCGCCGGTTCCTTTTCTTCGTTCTGCGACTTGGGTTGCTCTCCCATTCCGAACCTTCCTATTTGCTGTATCGGCGTCAAAGAAAAGACCCCGATCGGGAAATCCCAATCAGGGCATTGCTAACGCCTTTATGTGGTCTTCGCTGACCTGATGAAATTCTATACGGTTTGGATTTCTTTGTCAATTGCTCATCTTTACGATTTTATTGTTCGCAAGAGTTTGACCCGTGCGCTTGCCAGTGTTATACTCGCGTCAAATTTGTCTGGCGATGGACGGAGCGACTATGCCATTCGTAACAGTGCACGACGACAATTTATTTTACGCGCAGAGCGGCGCGCAAGGCGTGCCGGTTCTTTTTGTACACGGCGCGGGAAGCAATCACTTGATTTGGGGCAACCAATTGCGCGCGGTCGGTTTGAGCGCACGCGCGTGCGCGCTCGATTTGCCGGGACACGGACGTTCGACCGGCGCGGGACGCAACACAGTCGCCGCGTATCGCGACGTAATCCTGGGTGTGCTCGACGCGCTCGGCATTGAGCGCGTGGTGATGGTCGGTCATTCGATGGGCGGCGCGATCACGCAAACGCTCGCACTTTCGCATCCCGACCGCGTTGCCGGCATCGCGCTCGTTGGCACTGGCGCGCGCTTGCGCGTGCTCCCCGCGATTCTCGATGGCATCCTCAACGATTTCGACCACACCGCGCGGTTCGTCACCGCGAATTGTTTTGGCGCGACTCCCGACCCGGTTTTACTCGAACGCTCCGAAACTGAATTTCGCGCATGCCCCGCGACGGTAACGCACGGCGATTATACCGCGTGCAATGGATTCGACGTGCTCGCGCGAATCGCCGAAATTCGCGCGCCCACGCTCGCGATTTGCGGCACCGAGGATAAGATGACGCCGCCCGAGTACTCGGACTATTTCGTCGCGAAGATTCCGGGCGCGCGTCGCGTGCTCGTCGAACGCGCCGGGCATTCCGTAATGATCGAACAACCAGACGCGGTAAGCCGCGCGCTCGTCGAGTTCGTAGGGCAAGTTTCCAATTTGCCAAAATAACGAGGCAAGTTGGAAACTTGCTCTACAAAAAAAGGAACCGCATGAAACTCTCCAAACGCGCCGCGATTCTCATTGCCGGCGCGGCGATTGTCGCCTTGGTCGTTTTGATTGTGCTGGTGATGCAAGCGAACGCATCGCGCGCGGCAAACGCCAACGCGTTCGATACGGCGGTCGTGCGCCGCGCCACACTCGTCGCGACGGTCAACGCGACCGGCGCGATCAGTCCTCTGCGCGAGGCACAACTCGCGTTTAGCGCGACGGGACCACTTGCGAAACTCGCCGTCAGGCAGGGCGATCTGGTGAAAGCCGGGCAGATTCTCGCGCAACTCGATTCTCGCGCGCTCGAATTGCAACTCGCGCAAGCCGAGGCGAACCTGGTCGCGGCGCAAGCGAAATTCGATCAGTTGAAAACTCCCGCGACTGCCGATGTCGCGGCGGCACAATCGGCGGTCACGTCTGCTCAAGCCGCGCTCGCGCAGTTGCAGAATCCATTGCCGAACGACATTCTCGCCGCGAAAGCGGACTTGGACAAAGCCGGCGCGGCAGTCGCACGCGCGCAAGCCGATTACGACCGCATTGGCGGCGCGAGCAATCCGTTCATCGCGCTCACACCGCAATCGCTCGCGCTCCAACAAGCGACGCTCGATTATCAAAAAGCGGCTGCGCTCTACAATTCGAAAATCAATCCAACCGAAAGCCAACTCAAGCAAGCGCAGGCATCGCTCGAACAGGCGCGCGCGAATCTCGCGCGGCTGACGAATCCGAGCGCGAACGATCTCAAGGGCGCGCAAGCCGTGGTGGACCAAGCGCGCGCGGCGCGCGATCTCGCGCAAGCGCGCATCGAAGACGCGATCATTCGCGCGCCGTTCGACGGCTTGGCGACGCGCGTAGACCTCGACCTGGGTTCGTTCGTGCCAGCCGGTCGCGCGATCATCGTCGTCGCGGATATTTCCATGCTGCAAGTGAAACTCAACATTGACGAGACCGATATCGCGCGCGTGCAAACCGGGCAAGACGTGACGATTGGCTTGGACGCGTATCCGGACGTGACGCTCAACGCGCGCGTGAGCGATGTCGCGGCGACGGCGACAACGGTGCAGGGCGTCGTGAATTACGTCGTCACGGTTTCGATCAATCCTGGGAACGTGCCAGTGAAGATCGGCATGACCGCGAATGCGAACGTCGTCGTCGCGCGCAAAGAAAAGGTGTTGCTCGTGCCCAACCGCGCGGTACGCGCGTCGAGTTCAAAACGTTTCGTGACGATTCAAAAACCGGACGGGACGACCCAGGAAGTCGAAGTGAAACTGGGGATGGCGAACGATCTCGAAACCGAGGTTATCGGCGGATTGAACGAAGGACAAACGGTCGTCGTGTCATTCACGCAACAAAATCCATTCGGCGGCGGTCCCTTCGGCGGGACGCGATGAATCCAACGATTCGCACGTACGATCACATCGCGTCGCAATTTGCCGAACGCACCTGGGATATTCGCCTCGACCGCGCGTTGGACGCGTTCGCGCATCGGCTGAACGCGAATGCGCGTGTGCTCGATTTGGGATGCGGACCCGGACGCGATGTCGCGCGGTTGCGCCAACGCGGATTCTGCGTTATCGGCGCAGACCTTTCGATGGGGATGCTGGGACAAGCGCGGCAGCGCGTCGGTGGTGCGTTGATGTGCGGTGATATGCGGCAGATCGCGCTCCCCAACGCAAGTGTGGATGGGGTATGGCTGTGCGCGTCGCTGCTGCATTTGCCGCGTGAGGATGCGCCCGGCGCGCTCGCCGAGATGCGGCGCGTGATGACCACGAACCGTCCGCTCTATATCGGCGTGCAGATGGGCGAAGGCGAAAAATGGATTGAGGACGAGGGCGCGCGTTTCTTTACGTACTATCAACCCGACGAGTTGATCCAGATACTTGGCTCCGCCGGATTTGATGTGATCGAAACGTGGACGACGAACGATTTCTCGAAAAAGTGGATCAACGCGATTGCGTTGGCGAGATGAATTGAACGATGAATCTTTTTGAAAGTATCCGCGTATCGTTTCGCGCGCTTGGCGCGAACAAGTTGCGTTCGATTCTGACGATGCTTGGCATCATCATCGGCGTCGGCGCGGTCATCGCGTTGCTCGCGGTCGGACAAGGCGCGGGCGCGGCGATCACGCAACAGGTGCAAGGCATCGGCTCGAATTTGATTTTCGTTTTTCCGGGTCAGGTACGGCAGGGTGGCGTGCCCACCGGCGCGGCGAATCTGACGCTCGCCGATGCGAACGCGCTCGACGACACGGTGTGCTGTCCCGACATCGCCGGCGTTGCGCCGGTGTACAACCGGACGGCGCAGGCAAACGCGGGTAGCAACAACACGAACACCCAGGTTTCCGGCGTCACGCCCGCGTTCGAGCGCGTGCGAAATTTTCGGACCGCGCGCGGTCGCTTTATTGACGAACGCGATCTCGACGCGATCGCGCGTGTCGCGGTGATCGGCGTTGCAACCGCGAAAAATCTGTTTCCGAATTCCGACCCCATTGGTCAGCCGATCAAAATCAATCGCGTGCCGTTCAAAGTGATCGGCGTGATGGAAGAGAAAGGTGGCACGTCGTTCTTCGGCGGCAACCAGGACGATGTGATTTTCGTGCCCATCACGACCGCGCAACAACGCTTGTTCGGCAGTTCGGCGCAGACCGCGCAAGGCGCGCCGCGTGTGAGCGCGGTTGCGATCCAAGCCGCGAGCGACAAGCAGTTGAACGCGGCGATGGCGGAGATCACCCAGGTTTTGCGGCGACGCCACAAGATCGTCTATCAGCAGGACGATTTCACGGTGTTGTCGCAAAAAGACATCCTCGGCGCGCTCGCGCAGATCACCGACATTCTCACGATTTTCCTCGCGTCCATCGCGGCGATCTCTCTGCTCGTCGGCGGGATCGGGATTATGAACATCATGCTCGTCTCGGTGACGGAACGCACGCGCGAGATTGGGATTCGCAAAGCGGTCGGCGCGAAACGCCGCGATATTCTGTTGCAATTTTTAATCGAAGCGGTCGTGATGAGCGTGACCGGTGGAAGCATTGGCATTTTGTTCGGCGTGGGCATCGGCGCGCTGGTGAACTTGACCGGCTTGATTACAACCGTCATCTCGCCGGCGTCCGTCACACTCGCGGTTGGATTCTCCGTCGCGGTTGGCTTGTTCTTTGGCTTGTATCCCGCCGCGCGCGCCGCGAGTTTGCACCCGATTGATGCGTTGCGGTACGAGTAGGTTAGTGCGATAGTGCGATAGTGCGATGGTGCGATTGTCTGAAAATGTTTACCCGAGGAGGTTCTTGAATGCCAAATTATGGAGAAGAGTGGGCATATTGGTATCTCAGACTCAACGGTTTTTTCCCTATCAGCAATTTTGTAGCACACAGATCAAAATTGCTGGCATACAGTGCAGATGTGGACATACTTGGCATTAGGCTACCATATGTCTACGAAGAGATCGGTGGCAAACCAGAAGATTGGGATTTCGATTTCCTGCCACTTTTCGATATGACTCTACCGCTTGGTGTCATTTGCGAAGTGAAAACAGGAAGATTAGACGTGGCTCGAATCTTTAGAGATGATGTTATTGAGTACTCGATGGGGCGATTTGGCTTTACGCCGAATCACAGTCAGGCGGTCAGTGCTGTATCTGGGCAAGCATTGACAATCGTACCGCAGAGCTTTCAAATTGCCAAAATTCTCTTCTCAAATGATGCCAAGGAGATAGAAAGTAACGAGAAATTCTTCCACATATCCTTGGCGCATACAAGGAAATTTATCCGATCGAGAATAATAAAATATCCCAAAGAGAAATATGCCGATAGAATGTTCTTTGATTCTGTGCTTGTCCAGGACTTGATAGATACAACAATACATGATTCAGAAACAGGCGTCTGCCAAAACGCACGTTAGTTGCGATGTATGCAACTATCGCACCATCGCACTATTGAACTATCGAACTATCGAACTATGAACATCCATACCCTCTTCACCGGCGTCGCCAACACGCACATCATCGAGAATTCGCGCGGCGTGATTGTCGTTGATGCTGGGATGCCGCATCAAGCGCGGCGCATCCTCGACAAAATTCGCGCGCTCGGTCTTTCCGAAAAAGACGTGCGCTTGATTCTGATCACGCATGGGCACATTGACCACGCCGGCAGCGCGGTCGCGCTCAAACGTTTGACCGGCGCGCCCATCGCGTTGCACCGCGACGATGTGCCTTTGGTCGCTACGCCCAGTTTGAAAATTCCGCCGGGACGCAATCGGTTTATCAATTCCACGAAATGGCTGATGGACAACCTGGGTTGGCTCGCGCCGATTGAAACGTTCGCACCCGATGTCGTGCTCGAAGACGGTGCATCGCTCCACGAGTTTGGACTCGACGCGCGCGTCATGCACACGCCAGGACACACAGCTGGGTCAGTGACGATTCTATGCGACGATGGCGCCGCGTTCGTCGGCGACGCAATTTTGAATTTGCTGCGCGTCTCGTTTCCGCTGTACTGGGATGACCCGCGCGCCGCGCTCGACAGCGCGTGCCGAATCCAAGCCGCGCAACCGCGCATCCTCTACAGCGGACACGGACGCCCGTTCGACGCGCGCGCGCTCGACGAATTTGTCGGCGCTCATTGTGGAAATTGGAAATTGGAAGTTAGAAATTAGAGGTCGGAAGTCTGAAATTGGCGGGTGGAATCCAACTTCCAACTTCCAACTTCCAACTTCCAACTTCCAACTTCTAACCTCCAACTTCTAATCTCCAATTTCAACCAAAAATCAGAAATCGAAAATTTAACGTGACCACCGAAACATCCACCACTTCACCGACGACGAATCGTTTTCTGCGCGCCGCCGCGTTCGTGACAATTGCCGGCGTTGCCGTCGTCGCATTCGCCACCGAATGGAGCACGCCACCGGGCATACGCCTCGCGATCATCGCCGGACTGTTGGCGCTTTTTACAGTGATTCAAATTCCGTTGGTGAGCGGAACACCGACGCGCATCCCGCGTGTACGCGGACTGCTCGCGAGCGCGATCGCGACTGCCTTGGCGCTCCTTTGGGTCTGGACCGACAACGCCGCGCCGATTCTCCTTTTCTTGCCCATCACCCAGGTGTTTCTGTATCTCGAATTGCGCGAAGCGCTGGCGTGGACGATTGTTTGCACGCTCTTGCTGCTTGTGCCCTACCTCGTCTTTACCACCGTGACAACCGCGATTGTGATGGCATTGGTGTTCGGCGGCGGATTTATTTTTTTCGGCGCGGTGACGACGTCGTTTCGGCTGGAGCAAGCTGCGCGCGCGAAAAGCGAACGTCTCTTGCAAGAGTTGGAAACCGCGCACGCGCAACTGCGCGACTACGCCGCGCGCGTCCAAGAACTCTCGGTCGCCGAGGAACGCAGTCGCATCGCGCGCGAGATTCACGATTCGCTCGGGCATCACTTGACGTTGCTCAGCGTGCAACTGCAAGCCGCGTCGAAACTCATCGCACGCGAACCCGACCGCGCGGCGAGCGAGATCGAAAAAGCGCGCGCGGTCGCGGCAGAGGCATTGCAAGCGGTGCGACAATCGGTGAGCACCTTGCGCGCAACCTCGTTTCAAGAATTACGCGTGAGCGAGTCGCTCGCACGATTGACCCAGGAATTTTGCACGACGACTGGCATCGCGGTCAACCTTGTTATCGAATCCGCGTCCGTGCTCGATGCGCTGCCGCCGGCGCAGGCGCTCACGCTCTATCGCGCCGCGCAAGAAGGATTGACGAACGCGCACAAGCACGCGCGCGCGACGCAGGTGGACATCACGGTCAAGTTTGCCCACGCGCGCATTTCGCTGCGCGTCGCGGATAATGGCGTCGGTCGCGATTTGTCTGCGCTGACAACCGGGTTTGGCTTGCTGGGTCTGCGCGAGCGCGTCGAATTGCTCGACGGCGCGTTGACCGCGCAGAATCGCGCGGAGGGCGGTTTTGAGTTATTGGTTGATTTACCGGTGAGTCAGGTTGTCGAATAGTCGCGTGGTCGCGTGGTCAAATAGTCGTTTAGTCACGTAGTCGAATCATCCGATCTGCAATCGAAAATCAAAAATCCCAATGGAAGACCTTCGCGTTCTGATCGTGGACGATCAAACTTTGATGCGCCAGGGTTTGCAAACTCTGCTCGAAATGCAACCGGGCATTCGCGTCGTCGGGCAAGCCGGCGACGGCATTGATGCGCTCGCGCAGGCGGACGCGCTCAAGCCGGATGTCGTGTTGATGGACGTGCGGATGCCGCACATGGACGGCGTACAAGCGACGCGGCAAATTCGCGCGCGCCTGCCGAACACCCAGGTCATCATCCTCACGACGTTCGACGACGACGAGTACGTGTTCGAAGGGTTGCGCGCCGGCGCGATGGGCTATTTGCTCAAAGACACCTCCGTCGAAATTCTCGCGGACGCGCTGCGTCGCGTTGCGCGCGGCGAGGCATTGATCGAACCGAGCATCGCGCGCAAAGTCGTCGCGGAATTTACGCGCCTCGGCGCAAAAGAATCGCGCGCCGAAGCGAGCGAAGCGCGTCCGGCGTTGCCCGACGCGTTGAGCGAACGCGAGATGGAAATTTTGTGCGCGCTCGCGCGCGGCTTGTCGAATCGCGAAATCGCGGAACAGTTCGTTATCACCGAAGGCACCGTCAAGAATCACGTGTCGAACATTCTCGCGAAGATGGGCGTGCGCGACCGAACGCAAGCCGTGTTGAAAGCAAAAGAGTTGGGGTGGGTCTAGTCGTCAGGTAATCGGACAGTCCTATCGTCAAGGGCATTACTTTAGTCATACCGAGCCGCGCAAATGCGCGGCTTTATTTATGCCGGCGAATGTGACCCAGGAATGATGTGCGCGAGTGGATTCACGCGTAGAATGTTCGCAGAAATCAACAAGAATTTTTCTGAGGAGAAAACAATGTCTCAATCTTCGCGCCGGATTCCCGGCATGGCTTGGGTTTTCATTTCGTTCGTTCCGTGGATTTCGTACTGGGCGCTTGCGGGAGCGGGATCGTTGACGGCGGGAATTGCCAGCGGCTTGCTCGCGTCGCTCGTGTTGAACGCGTATCGTTGGACGCGACGCCAGGCGAAGGCGATGGAACTTGTCACGCTCGGATTTTTTATCGCGCATTTCCTCGTGACCGTCATCCTGGGTTCGTCGCTTTTCAAAATGTACGACGCGATTCTCGTAAACACGACGCTCGCCGCAATGGCGTGGGGTACGTTGCTCGCGCGTTCGCCGTTCACGTTTCAGTACGCGCGCGACGATTATCCGCGCGAATACTGGAACAATGAATTGTTTCGTGTGACGAACAATATCATCACGGCAGTGTGGGGCGTCATCTTTACGCTCGACATCGGACTCGGCGCGCTGAGCGTCACGATGCCGGACGCGAAAATTTTCTTGTCCGCGATCTTGGCGAACTCGATGGTCGGCATCGGCATCGCGTTTTCGATTCTGTTTCCGCGTTGGTTTCCGCGTTGGGCGATGGCGCGCTATCTCGCGCGACAAGAAACGTACCACTGGGACGCGCCCACCTTCACCGCGCAGCCGCCGACCGCGCCGACGGAACACGATGTCATTGTCGTCGGTTCAGGCATCGGTGGATTGACCGCGGGCGCATTGCTCGCAAAACGCGGACTCAAGGTCGCGGTGTTCGAGCAACATTTCATCCCCGGCGGCTATTGCACGTCCTGGGAACGCGGTGTGCGGCGCGGCAACACGCGCTTGCGTTATGTCTTCGATGCCGGCGTCCACGATGTGAGCGGCTTGGGCGAGCGCGGGAGCGTGCGCAACGTCTTGCGCCGGCTCGACATCGAGGACCGGCTCGATTGGCGGCGGATGAACCACGAGTACATCCTGCCCGATCTGCGAATGAAAATTCCCGAAGACGCGGACGTGTTTGCGGACGCGCTCGGCGAAAAATTTCCGGCGGAACGCGCGAACCTGCGCGCGTTCTTTACCGAGATGCGCGCGGTCAATCGCGAAATGTACGCGGACGTTGAGAAAACCGGCGGCGTGCCGCGCGCGCCGGACAATGTGGACGATTTGCTGGCGTACCCGCGCGCACACCCGCACGCGTTTCGGTGGATGCAAATTCCGTTCAAGCAGATGCTGGATCAATATTTCCAGGACGCGCGCTTGAAGGAATTTCTGTCCGCGCTCACCGGTTATCTCAGCGACAACGCCAACACACTGACCGTCGGCAACCTGGCGCCGATCTTTGGCTATTATTTCGACGGCGGATTTTATCCGGCGGGCGGCTCGCAAGAAATCGCGAACGCGCTCGTGAGTGTGATTGAAGAAAATCGCGGCAAGGTGTACTTGCGGACGCCGGTGCGCCGCATCTTAGTCGAACAGCAACGCGCCACCGGCGTGGAACTTGTGAACGGCGAGCAACACTGCGCCGAAGCGATCATCTCGAATGCGGACATGCACCGCACGTTCTTGGAATTGATCGGTCGCGAACATTTGCCGGTGGATTTCGTAACCCAGGTCGAAAAATCGAAAGCGTCTTCGTCCGCTTTCGAAGTGTTTCTCGGCGTGGACTATGTGCCAGACATCGCGCCGATCGCGATGGCGCGAACCGAGGATGGTAAGGGAGTCGGCATCTGTATCCCATCGCACGTGGACCCAACTCTCGCGCCGCTCGGACATTCGAGCATCGTGTTGATCACATTGATCCCGCAGTGCGAAGCGCAATCCTGGGATCGGCGCGCGCCGGATTATCGCGCACGCAAACGCGCCAAGGGCGACGAGTTGATCGCGCTCGCCGAACGCGCGATACCCGGCTTGAGCGAGCACATCGTCTTTCGCGAAGAGGGCACGCCGGCGACAATGGCGCGCTATGACTGGGCGACGGATGGCGCGATCTACGGACCGGCGCATGGGCAATGGCACCCGCAGATGAAATCACCGCTCGAACGGTTGTACCTCGCCGGCGCAAACACATTTGGTGGCGGCGTCGAAGCCGTCGTGATTTCCGGCGCACTCGCCGCCGACGCGATTGCCCCGCGGAATATTCGCCAAGTGCGAATTGTGTAGGGCAATTTTCTAAATTGCCTGTCGCATGAAAATCGAACAGCCGGCGGATTTTGCCGCCGGCTGTTTTCGTATTTGTTCGTCGTAGAAATTCAGTTACGCGCTTGGGGGACGCGAGGATTTCGAACCGCGCATGAGCGCCTTGCTCAACCCGTCCACGTACTCGATGACATCATCCAGCTTGAACCCAGCAAAAACGGTGACGAGATACAATACCGCCGACCCTGCCGCGACATCGCCCGGTTTGGCGGACGACGACGCGACGATGCCGGTGAACAAGAATGCCTGCGCGCCGAGAAACAAAATCGCGCCGACCAACGCGCCGAGGAAGGGGCGCACGAAATAACTCACATTGAACGCCGGGTCGTAATCGCGATGCTGGAGGTACCACAGTAAATTGTACGTTCCACCAAGCACACCGCCAATCGCGCCCCACGCGAGCACGCGCAAAAACGCGATCAGTTCGCCCGCGACGGGCAAGCCGAACAACGTCAAATTTTGAATGAACGTAACCGCGAGCAAACCTCCAAAGAGCAACAACGCGACCACTTGCCACGCCCACAGACCCAGGACCGCCGGGCTTTTGGCGGTGCGAATGCTCTTGATACTCCGCTTTAATCGCGCGTCCACCATTTGCGCCAGATATTCGGCGGTTGCGTAATCGCGCTTGAGAAACGCGTCGCGCGCATCGCGCAACACGAGCATACACTCGCGCGCGACGACCGGGCTGTCCGGCAAATCCATTTTCACGTCGTCGTACAAGCGCTCGATGCGGAACGACAAATCGGCGGCGAAACGTTCGTCGGAGCGCGGCGTGTACGTTGGCGCGGGCATCTCGAACTCGGATTCCGCCGGCGTCGCTTCTTCGCGCGGCGCGAGTTGCGGCAGTTCCATCGCGCGCGTCGCCGGTTCAAACAGCGGCGCGGGTTCGTCCGCGCGCGCGGTCGGCAAGGGCGGCATCCACTCCGTTTCAGGTTCGCGCGGCGTCACATGTTCTCCCAGCACCGGGGCATGTGGCACCGGTTCTGGAAAATTATCAACGACCGGCGGCGTAACGTCCGCCACCGGTTGCGGCGGTTCGACCACATAGCTCGGTGAGTGGGTCGCGCCGCTGTCGCCAAATAACGCGTCCACGGGACGCACGGGCACATCATTCTTCCGGTCGGGCATTGATAATCACCTCCGCGAGCGCGCGATACGATTCTGCCGCCTCGCCGCTGCGATCCAGCTCCAAGATAGTGCGATGCGCCGCCGGCGCTTCGGCAAAACGCGTGCTCTCTTTCACGGCGACGGGGAGCACTTTGTTCGGGTACGTCGTTCGCACTTTATCCAACACCTCGCGCGAATGAACGCGCCGCGCGTTGTACATCGTCGGCACGATGCCAATGAGACGCAGTTTAGGATTGAGACGGCGTTGCACGCGCGCGACCACGTCAATCAACGTGTCGAGACCGCGCATCGCGAGAAATTCACACTGCAGCGGCACGACGATTTCGTCGGCGGCGGTCAACGCGTTGACCGTCAACAAACCCAGACTCGGCGGACAATCAATCAGGATAAAGTCGTACCGGTCACGCACGGTTGCGAGCGCATCGCGTAAGATAAATTCGCGGCCCATCATCGCGACCAGTTGCAATTCCGCGCCGGCAAGGTCAATGTTCGATGGCACGAGGTCGAGGTGTGGGCGAATGTGATGCGTGACGGCGGCAACGGGAATACGCGAATCAGTGAGGATCGAATAGAGTGTAAATTCGAGGTCATACGCCGGCAAACCGAGACCGATCGAAAGCGCGCCTTGCGGGTCCATATCGAGCAACAGGGTGTAATGCCCTTTTTCCGCGAGCGCCGCGCCAAGATTGATCGTCGTGGTCGTTTTGCCGACGCCGCCCTTTTGGTTCGTGATCGCGATAACGCGTCCCATCGCGCCGGATTATACCACAGAACGAACCAAAAAACACTTTGACTATTCACGACGCTCGTGCTACAATCCCGCGCCGAAAGGACATCATGAATTTTCTGCAATCCTTCTTCGACCCGGCGCTCCGCTTTGAACGCGCGTTTGCCGATCATCTCGCCCGACGTTATCGGTACATTTTGTGGCCCCTTGCGCGCGTAGACTTGACGCGTGATTGGATCGAACCGCGCGGACTGCAAGCCGCGCTCGCGCAGAACGATCGGCTCGTCATCACTGGCGTGGCGGGAATGGGCAAAACGACCACCTTGGCGTACCTCGCGCTGGCGAACGGGCAAGCCATTCTCGACGGCGATCCGCTGGCGACGATTCCGCTTTTTTTCAACGCGCGCGATCTGGTGGGCAATCTGCCGCGCATTCCGGATTTACCGCGCGGGTTGAATCTTGGCGATGCGCTCACTGTGAAATGCCCGCGCATTTTCTTCGCGAACGTGTTCAACGCCGGGCGCGCGGTCGTGTTGATTGACGACGCGGACGCGCTTACCGCCGAACAATTGCAAGCGTGGTTGAAGGATTTCACGAACGTTCGCGTGATTGCGACCGCGCGCGCGCCGCTCCCAGGTTGGGCGGAGTATCGTTTGCCCGGTTTTAGCGATGGCGACATTGCGACGCTGGCGCAGAAAACGCTCGGCACGGATGCGTTCCTCGCCGCGCTCAAAGGTGTGCCGCGCGCGCTCACGACGAATCCGATGATTCTCACGATGCTCACGCGCATCTGGCGCGAAGGCGAGCCGTTGCCCACGCGGCGCGCGGCGATTTTCGATGAGTACGTGCGCGTGATTCTCGGCGATCAGGACGAAACCGCCAAAATGTTCGAAGCGTTGGCGCTGGCGATTCAGCGTGGCAAACCGGCATCGAACGAGTTTCTGAGCAAATCGCGCGGGTTGTTGCGCACGGCGAAAAATCGCACCGCCGAATTTGTGCATGAGTTGTGGCAGGCGTACTTTGCCGCGCGCGCGTTGCGGCTCACCCCCGATCTTGCCGCGATCCTTGCGCATTTGCAAGACCCGTCCTGGGAAGAGACGTTGTTATTCTACGCCGGGCTTGGCGATGCGGACAATCTCGCGGACGCGGTGCGCTCGCGCGGCGATCTTTATTTCACTGGCAGAATTCTCGCGCACGCGCGCGCGGCGCGCGCCGACCTGCGCGACGCGGTGACGGACGAACTGACGCGCCTTGCCTGGCAGGGCGACCCACGCGCGATTGCGAGTCTCTCGGAAATGAACAGCGAGGTCGCCGTGGACGGCTACGCCGCGAAGCTCAAAGACAAAGACCCCGCCGTTCGCACGCGCGCCGCACAAGTGTTGGGACTGTTGCAGTTGGATCGCGGTATCGAATATCTGTTGCCACAATTGCGTGATGTGAACGCGGATGTGCGCGACAAGGTCGTGGAAGCGTTGGGT
The DNA here is from genome assembly GCA_016219275.1 of Chloroflexota bacterium. Taxonomy (NCBI): domain Bacteria; kingdom Bacillati; phylum Chloroflexota; species Chloroflexota bacterium. The sequence goes on along the minus strand of JACRBM010000056.1, from coordinate 6,713 downwards.
CGCGCGCGCACCGATCGCGTGATCGAGCCGTTGCTCGTCGCGTTGCGCGGCGATCCGCGCGTCGGTCAGATTGACACGCGCTTGCGCGTGGCGGCGGCGAAGGCGCTCGGCGAAATCGGGTCGGATCGCGCCGCACCGGCGTTGATCGTTGATTTGCAAGTCGGCGAACCGGAAGTGCGCGCGGTCGCGGCGGAGGCGCTCAAGCGCATCACCAGTCCGCTGATGCTCGAACCGTTGCGCGGCATCGCGCAAAGCGGCGATGCCGAGGCACGACGGTACGCGTCCGAGATTTTAGCCATCGTCAACGGCAAGAGCTAGCTGCCCATTTTGGATTTTGGATTTTCGATTTTGGATTTCTTCGATGACGCGATCACCGGCAATCGAGAATCAGAAATCGAAAATCGAAAATCAGAAATCGAAAATCAATCATGGACAATTCCGGTCTCGCGCCGTGGCGCGATCTTTCCATCGTGTGGTTCGTCTTCTGGACGTTCATCGTTATGCTGATTCCAGGCGCCGCGTTTTTTTACGCCGTGCGCGGAATGCGCTGGCTGAATCGGCACGTGCACCTGGGATTGTTGCACGGACAGATCTGGGCGTTGCGAATTCAACGCGGCGCGCAACGCGCCTCCGACTCGGTCGCTGAAGTTCCGATTCGAATGCACAGCAACGCGGCGCGCGCGCGTGTGACGCTGCGCGGCATTCTGGACTATGTGCGAGGTGAAGAATGACAGAACCCCAAACGAATCCGGCAGAAGTGTTCGCGCGCGTGGGGCAAGTCGCCAAAGAACTTCGCAAGAGCGACGCGTATCCCGCGATTGTGGGGGGTATCGCCGGCGGGATTGCCGGCGCGTTGATGGCGGCGATCATCGCGAGCCGCGTCGCGCCGCGCAACCCAGCGGAAACCAAGGCGGACACCGCGCCTCGCGCATCGAAAGACGGACACCCAGGTTTTTCGATTCAAGACCTGGCGCAACTGGCGACGGTCGTCATCTCCTTGGCGCGGCAGGTTCAAACATTCGTTAAGGAGCACAAGAAGGGCTAGGAGGCGCAAATGAGTGTGGTGATTTCGGACGATATGCTACACACCGCGCACATGTCTGCTTCGGAACTGGTACAGGAACTCGCGGTACTCCTGTATCAAAAAGAGCGCCTCACCCTGGGACAAGCCAGTCATCTCGCACAGATGACACAATTGCAATTTCAATTCTTACTCGCTAGTCGGCGCATTCCCATACACTATGATGTCGCTGATTTTGATGCTGATTTGAAAACGTTACGGGAAATCGGGCGCTTGTGATTATCGTCAGTGACACCTCTGGTCCCAACCAAAAAGCCAAGGGAGACCCCAATAGGTCTCCCTTGTTTGTCCAACTGTCTTGCCGCGTCGATCTCTGCCGGTATATTTACTGGGGCGGGCTGGCGGGCACACCCAGCACGAATTGCACCACCGGGTGTTCGCGATTAAAGAACAACAGTCGCAAGGTCCGCCCATCCAGATCACGTACTTCGTCACGCAAGATGCCGCGTTCTTTAAACTTGGTCATGACCATATCCACCTGCATCGGGCTAAGATTCACTTGACTCGTCGGCGAGAGAGCATGGGTTTTGACAAAGAGAAAAGTGAGATACGGTCGCGTGCGATCCAAATAGTCAATCAGTTTGATCAAGTGACGTTCGATGTCGGATATTTCATCAGACTCGCTAGTTACGTTTTCCGGGGTCAAAGACGATTCAAGTAATGGGACCACCGGCGAATATTCGACCGGGGTCACGGGCGCCCAATCCGGTTCCGCCACCGGGTCGGCGCCGTCCGCCGAAGCGATGAGGTCGTTCGACACACTGCCGGGGACGCCGGCGATGATGACGCGTTTGTTGAAGCGATGGCGCGCACGCGCGACCACGCGGATGAAATCGCTGTCACCGGTCATCAAGATCAGAGTATTTACCGTCGGACGGTCGAGCAAGCAATCAATGATGTCCATCAGCATCGCCATGTCCGACGACGATTTGTGAGCCACATCCGGACTGCGGCGCGGAATGTCGCGCGGCGTAATGCCGGCAACCTCCAGTTTGCGCCGGAAGAAATCCGGATGTTCCGTAAAATCCGCATACGCCACGGCTTGGGCAACCGGACCATATTTGCGCGCTTTTGCCATCAGCAGTTGCGGGTCCGGCTCACGTCCATAATTATTTTTCAAACCGTAGCGAACGTTCTCAAAGTCAATGAACAGCGCTACTTCTCCACTTTCTGCCATTCTACCTCCTTTGCTAAACCAAAGTCGGCAGGGATGATTCACGCGGGCAAGCGATTCAGTTGGTAACGTTCGAGTGGCTCGCATTTTAATCTGAATGAGCGAGTTTTGTCAATGGGCGTAATGCAGACACGGAACCTATTTCTCGCCGCGTCAATTCTATTCAACGCGATCAAACTATTGATTCTCAGCGCGATACTCTACGCGGTGTCCGCGCCGCCGCCGATTCTCGTCACGCTCGGCGCGCCGCAAACCGTGCGCACGGCGAATCCAAAAATCGGCGTTCACACGCGTCTCACCGATGAAGTCGAAGAATGGAAAATCAAAAAGAATGTGGAACTGGTGCGCGAGATGGGCGCGCCGTGGATCGTCGAGTATTTTCCGTGGGGCTATATCGAATACAACGAGAACGAGTACGATTGGTCGCACGCGGATCAAGTCGTGGATCACGCGCGGCGACAAGGATTGACTGTGATCGCGCGCCTGGGTTTTGCGCCGGTCTGGGCGCGACCCAAGAATCCGATCACGAGTTACCTGGATGAATCGCGCTATCCCCACTTTGCGAATTTCGCGCGCGAGTTTGTCGCGCATTTCAAAGGACGCATTCGCTACGTCATTATTTGGAACGAGCCAAACGTGAACCTGGAATGGGGTTATCGCCCGGTGGACCCGGCTGGCTACACGCGCATGTTGCAAGCCGTGTATCCGTTCGCCAAGCAAGCCGATCCCGAGATCCAAATTCTCGCCGGCGCGCTCGCGCCGAATCTCGCGCCGGCCGGTTCGATAGACGCGATGAACGACCTGGATTATTTGCGCCAGATGTACGATGCCGGCGCACGCGAGTACTTTGACGCGCTCGCCGCGCACGCGTATGGCTGGACGAGTCCGGCGGACGAAGCCCCCGCGCCGAATCGCGTGAACTTTCGCCGCACCGAATTGTTACGCGAGATTATGACGCAAAACGGCGACGCGGCGAAACGGGTGTTCATCACCGAAGGCGGCTGGAACGATCATCCGCGTTGGACCAAAGCCGTGCATCCGGCGGAACGCATTCAGTACACGTTGCGCGCGTTCGAACTATGCCGCGCGTGGGACTGGCTCGACGCGTGCGCGCTGTGGGCATTTCGTTATCCCGCGCCCACGCAAACGTACCTCGATTATTTTTCGTTCGTCACGCCGGATTTTGACCCCAAGCCGATTTACTACGAAGTGCAGAAATATGCTACGGCGAAATAGCCAACAGTCAACACGCTTCGCGAACAGTCAACAGTCACTCAATACGCATCACGTTTCGCGTTTCAGGTTTTGGCGCGTCGGAACTCTCCCGCTCACCATCATCGCGCTTGTCGCGTTCAACGCGTTCGCGTACCTTGCCTGGTTCCCCAAGCCGCCGGCGAAACCGGACGCGACCTGGATGCGCATTCTCGACGAAGGCGAATTCCGTGTGGGTATTGATCCCTCGTTTCCGCCGTTCGAATCGGAGGACGGTATGGGGAATTTGCGCGGACTCGACATCGCGCTGGCGGAAGAAATGGCACGTGTCTGGTCGGAACAAAACAACACAGAGGTTAAAGTCCACTTTGTTTATAACGGTTTCGATGGATTGTACGATGCACTGCTTGCCGGACAGTACGACGTGATTATTTCCGCGTTGCCGTACGATCCCAAAAAAACCCAGGATGTGCGATACACGCTGGCGTACTTTGACGGGGGTCCGCGTCTCATCGTGCGCGCGAGCGATGCGACAACAAAAACGTACGCCGACCTCGAAGGCAAACGGATTGGCGTGGAACTAGGTTCGAGCGGGGATAGTTTCGCGCGGCGTTGGCAACGACGACTCAAGTACAACGTAAGCATGTTCAATACACCGAACGACGCGTTGCGCGCGCTGACTCTAGGTCAGGTGGACGCGGTGTTCACGGACATTATCGCGTTCACCGATTTCGCGCGCGCGTCGAACGAGGTAAAAATCGTCGGCGATCCGCTCGTCAACGAATTGACGGTGATGGCAGTGCGTAAAGACACGCCCGACCTGTTCGCGCAGATCAACGCAGTGTTGATCGCGATGAAACAGGACGGGCGTTTGGAACGCTTGCAGAACGAGTGGTTGGTGAAATAGACGTTATCCGCAAGACCCATTTTTATCCACGAAGAACACGAAGGACACGAAATTTTTTCTTTGTGACCTTGGTGTCCTTCGTGGATGACAAATTTCGTCTCAGATAACGTTACGGGCACACGTTCGCCATTACCGCGCGCCCAGCTCGCGTAATTGTATTTCGGCTTGTTGGCGCAAACCTGGGTCTTGGCTCAATTCGAGCACGCGCCTTAGATCGGCAATCGCATTATCGCGATCGCGGCGCACCGCGCGCGCGCTCCCACGCGCAAGCCACGCCGCCGCCATCGTCGGCTCGAGTTCGAGCGCCTGCGAATACTCGTCAATCGCTTGCAGGAGGTTCCCCATCTCGCCGTAGAGAATGCCGCGATTATAGTACGCCTCCGCCAAATTGGGCTTGAGTTGGAGCGCGCGATCCAGGTCGTCTAGCGCCGCCTCGTATTTGCCCTGCTCGTCCAGCAGTACCCCGCGCTGATTGTACGCTTCGGCATAGTCGGGTTTGCGTGTGATCGCATCGCTGAAATCCGCGATGGCGCGTCCGCGCGACCCGGCGCGCCGATACGCCAAACCGCGCTGATAGTACGCCTCTGCCAAACCTGGGTTGAGTTTGAGCGCCTGGGAATAATCGGCAATCGCACGCGTCGTATCGCCTTGTTCAAACGCGGCGCGTCCGCGCGCGAGGTATCCTTCTGCCGTGCTGGGTTCGAAAATGCTGCACGCGGTCAGAACAACCACGGAACACAAGAGCCAGTACCGTAGCATGTTGTTCCTCCCTCAAGACCCACTCTGGTCTTGCCTCCCTATTCTACACCAGACGCACGCGCCCGTAAAATGTCTAGAGCACGTACAACACGTTTTTGTGCGCGGTCAATTCGCGATAAAGTGCGTCGAGTTGCTCGCGACTGCGCGCGGTAAACGTCGCGGTGACCGCGAGGTACGACCCGTTCGCGCTCGGTCGGCTGACGACATCGGCATCGAGCAAATCCGGCGCGTGCCGGCGCACAATTTCGGTGACGATCAACTCAAACGTGCCGGTATGTTTGCCGATGGCTTTGATTGGAAAGTGCATTGGAAATTGCATCACGGATTCATCAAATCGGTTCAACGAATTGCTCCTGAAAGACGACCGCCGACAAACGACCGCCGACCGTCGCGGAAAAGATGCCACAATTTTTTCTGATTGATATTATATAACACGTTTGATGTGGAATTGATTTTAGGCGGTTTTTCTCGTCTGATTTGAGCCAATCGGTGTCAATCGCACGGCTGTTCCGAGCGTGTGGTCGATTCATTTCACATCAAACGTATAACAATAGACATTATCGGGAATAAGACATCTCTCGCCAAGCCGCCAAGAACGCCAAGTTTTTTCAAGATGATTCTTTGCGTGCGTTGCGTCTTGGCGAGAGGCAAAAGTTGTTTCCGATAAAGTCTAATATCTTCGCCAAATCGTTTTCACCTGTTTTTTTATCCGCGAATAACGCGAATCTCCGCTAATTTTTAAATTCATTCGCGTTATTCGCGTTATTCGCGGATGAATTTATGATTTTGGCGAAGGTGTTGATATAAGACATCGTATACAATATCGCCACTTGTTATTCACGAGGCGAAAGAATGAGCGCGCTAAGTTTGCGATTACCCAAATCTTTCCACGACAACTGCGGGAACTGGCACACGAAGAAGGCATTTCGGTCAATCAGTTTGTCATGCTTGCCGTTGCCGAAAAAGTTGCCGCCATTTCCACGATTGAATATCTAAAAAAACGCGCCCAACGCGGGAGTCGAAAAAAATTCCTGGAACTTCTACGCCGCGTCCCCGATGTAGAGCCAGAAGAGTTTGATAAATTGTAACGCGGCTTGCCAAACCTGGCATCCACGCGGTCAACGGAATACTCCCGAATGGCAACCGCCGACCGCTGCGGAAATAATGCTGGGATACTCTTATCCTGAAATTTACCTTTCCTGCGAGTTGTTGTATAATCCGCACATAGGTGATTATACAGAAATTCTCGGTATAACATCCCTGTACGGGGTATTATACGGAATCTTTCCGTATAAGCACGAGTTATAGAGGTTAACATTTGCTTTTAGAATCCCCCGCCGCGAAAATGCCTAAAACAAGCCATTCCAGCAGTTGGAGATTCTAAATCATTATCTTAACATCTATAGCCGCAACTATTCAACACACTTTGTCTTTGTCTGTAAGACTTGCGGTAAAAAGTCAAGAGGCAAATGAACCAATTTGAGACGAGTTTTGAAAGCGCATGTCGTTTGAAGGGCGCATCAAACTAACCGAACCGAAACTGCGCTTTTCCGCCGGCGATACCCAGGTATGCGGTTGTG